>NZ_CAKKTL010000193.1:0-9811 GCF_920664355.1 Protofrankia sp. CiP1_Cm_nod2 | reverse complement strand
CCCCGAGCCCGGCCGCGACCAGGACGCGGGCGCGGGCGGACCGCGGCCGCGGGCGTTCTCCCGCCGGCTCCGATGACGGTGCCGCCGGCTGTGCTGTCGGCGCCGCGGCCGCCGGCCGAGCCGTCGGCGCCGCGGCCGGTGAGGATGCGGCCGGCAGGGAGGATGCCGCGCCGGCGATGGCGGTCCGGGCATACTCCGGCTCGTCCTCGTGCCCCCGGCCCGTCCCGTACGCGCCCGCCTGGGCGGGCCCGGGGCCCGACAGCCGGGTGGTCCCGGCGACCGGCGGTGCCTGCGGAGCGCCGCCGGCAGGTGAGGCGTCGCCGGCAGGTGAGGCCGCCAGGTCACGTCCGGTAGCCGGGCCCGCGCGTGCCGGCTCGGGCACCGGGGCGGCGGGGGACACCGGGGAGGACGCCGTCGGTGAGAGCAGGGTCGCGGGGTCGTCGTCCTCGCCGGGTGACTGCCGTGAGGTGATCACGGATGTCCTGCCGAGGTCCGCCGGCGCCGCGAAGGCGCGGTCATGCGGCTTCCGGCCGGCCAGCGCGGCCTGCAGCGCCAAGCGCGCCGCGTCCGCCGTGGCGGGCCGCTCCGAGGGATGTTTGGCCAGCAGGCGGCACATGACGTCCCACAGCGGCCCGTCGATCCCGTCGATCGGCGGTGGTGCCTCGAAGGCATGCGCCCGGATCATGGCGATCGGGTTCGGCGCGACGAACGGAGGCCGGCCGGCCAGCAGCTCGTAGAGGACGACGCCGGCCCCGTAGATGTCGGCGGCGGGGCCCGCCCGGGTGTGCTCGGCGAGTTCCGGCGCCATGTACATCGGCGTGCCGATCGCGACGCTGAGCCTGGTCATGGACGGGCTCTGGGTCAGCCGGGCGATGCCGAAGTCGGTCAGCATGGCCCGGGCCGGCCCGCCGCCGCCGGTGTCGACGAGGATGTTCGCCGGTTTGACGTCCCGGTGGACGACGCCGGCGGTGTGGACGACGGCCAGGGCCGAGAGCACCTGCCCGACGAGCCCGACCGCCTCGGCGGCGGGGAGCCGGCCGCGGGCGCGCAGATAGCCGCGCAGGTCCGTCCCGTCCACGAGGTCCATCACGATCGCGAGGGTGCTGCCCTCGGCGACGATGTCGCGGACCTTCACCAGATGCGGGTCGTCGAAGGCCAGCAGGACCCGGCGCTCGCGCAGGAACCGGTCGACGATCTCCGGGTCGTCGGACAGCTCGGGCCGCAGGATCTTGACCGCTACCGGCCCGTGGTCGCCGGTGCCGTCGTCGGCCCGCTCGCCCCGCCAGACCTCACCGCTGGCGCCCTTCCCGAGCGGCTGGTGCAGGACGTAGCGGGAACCCAGCCTGCGCATCGCCGGTGCTCCCCCCTGTACGCGCATCAGCCGTGGTACGCCCGGCCTGGCCGGTTGGCCAGGATACCCGGCCAGGCAGCACGGCGCAGACCCGGTGAGCAGGACCTTATGACGGAAACACCGCCAACGGACAGGAGAGGGCCGCGCGGCTCGTCGGACACTGCGGAAAGTATGAGGATCATGGCGGTACGGCGTCATGGTGTTGTGGCCAGTGGCCGCCTCGGCTTTTGTACCGGAGCAAAAAGGTACTCTGCGCCACCAGCTCTGTGACAGAAGGAAACAAGTGGCCGCAGGTGACACGGACGGGCGCGGGCATGCTCAGCGGTGAACACGGACACGCCCAGATGAGTCCGCAGGACCGGCTCGCGCTCGAGGCGCTCGGCACGGTCCGGCACTACGGGCCGGGTGACGTCCTGTTGCAGGAGGGCGACCGGGCCGACCTGGTGATGATCGTACGGACCGGGCGCGTGAAGGTCGTGACCGTCGCCGAGAGCGGGTACGAGACCCTGCTCGCCCACCGCGGCCCCGGCGACCTCATCGGCGAGATGGCGGTCATCGACGGCGGGACCAGGTCGGCGTCGGTCGTGGCGGTGGAGCCCGCGCAGCTGGTCGCCGTCTCCGCCGAGGCGTTCCGGACGTTCGTGGCCACCCATCCCCAGGTCGTGCGGGCCCTGGTCAGCTCGATCACCCGGCGGCTGCGGGAGTCCGACCGGCGCCGGTCGGAGCTGGGCGCGTACCCGACCGGCATCCGTCTCGCCCGCCACCTGCTCGAGCTCGCGCACCGGCACGGGGACGGGCAGCCCGACGGCAGCGTCGCGATCACGTTACGTGTGACACATCGTGATCTCGCTGCCGCCATCGGGTCGTCCAGGGAGTCCGTCGGCCGGGACCTGCGGACCTTCCGGTCGAGCCGGCTGATCGCGAACAGGGGGCGGACGCTCGTCGTCCTGAACATCGCCGCACTGCGCGCGTTCGCTTACGGCGAAACTCCGGGCCATCAAATGTGACGGATGACGTCGTCACTCCACCTGCTGCCCACTACGACATATATGGGCGAGAACGCCTTCTTTCCGACGCGCCAGATGGGGCGGAGGCCAGCCCGCGGCGGGTACAGGGGGTCCGCCGCGGATGCTGGAAGCCCCGCGGACACTGAAACTGGAAGCCCCGCGGACACTGAAAGCAGCTGCCCCACGCCGACGAGCGGGCCCAGGGCCGTCGGTGGGACGGTCCGCTTCAGCCGCTCGGTGGCTCGGTGGCTCAGCCGTTCGGTGGCTCGGTGGCCTGGCGGCTCAGCCGTTCGGCGGCGGCGGCGACGGTGGCCCCGTGGCGTCGGCCGGGGGAGCGGGTGAGCCGCTCGACCGGGCCGGACAGGGACAGCGCCGCGACGACCCGGCCGGTGGCGTCGCGTACCGGGGCCGACACCGAGGCGAGCCCGGCCTCCCGCTCGCCGACACTCTCAGCCCAGCCCCGCCGCCGCACCTGCGCCAGGGTGGACGCCCCGAAGGCCGCGCCCGCCGGCGGTTCCACCGCCTTGGCCAGCCCCGTTGGCGCTGTGCCCCTGGTTGGCGCCGTTGGCGCTGCGCCCCTGGTTGTGGCCGGGGCGGTGGCGTCCCGGCCCGGGAACGGGTCCGCGCCGAAGGCGAGCAGGACCTGCGCGCCGGAGCCGGCGGTCATCGGCAGCATGGTCCCGACCGGGACGGTGTCGCGCAGGCCGCTGGCCCGTTCGGCGGCGGCCACGCACACCCGCACGTCCCCGCGCCGGACGTAGAGCTGGGTGCTCTCCCCGGTGGCGTCCCGCAGGTGCGCGAGCACCGGCGTGGCGGCGGCCAGCAGGGCCCACGGCAGCGGTGCCGCGCCGCCGGCGGCCAGCCGTGGGCCGGGTACGAACCGGCCGCTGGGGTCGCGTCCGACCAGCCGGTGCACCTCGAGGGCGGCGGCCAGGCGGTGGGCGGTCGCCCGGGTCAGCCCGGTACGGGCGACCAGGTCGCCCAGGGATGCGGGGGAGGTCTCCACCGCGGTCAGCACAAGGGCCGCCTTGTCCAGCACGCCGACTCCGCTAAGCTGTTCCACACATTGATACTGCCATCCCAAATAATGAGATGCACGGGGGTGTACGAGATTTCGGATGGCCCGGGTCAGTGATCCGCACCGCACGTTCGTCACCCCGCCCGGCGCTGCCGGACGGGCCCGAGGAAGCCACCTGAAGGAGTGGGCCATGGGGCGCACACTCGCGAGGAAGGTCTGGGACGCCCACGTCGTCCGGCGTGCCGACAACGAACCCGACCTGCTCTACATAGACCTGCACCTCGTCCACGAGGTGACCAGCCCGCAGGCGTTCGAGGCGCTGCGGCTGGCCGGCCGGCCCGTCCGCCGCCCGGACCTGACCATCGCCACCGAGGACCACAACGTCCCGACCGTCGACACGCTGCTGCCGATCGCCGACCCGGTCTCGGCGGCCCAGGTCGAGGCCCTGCGCAAGAACTGCGCCGACTTCGGCGTCCGGCTGCACCCCATGAACGACCCCGGCCAGGGCATCGTCCACGTCGTGGGCCCGCAGCTGGGCCTGACCCAGCCGGGCATGACGATCGTCTGTGGGGACAGCCACACCTCCACCCACGGCGCGTTCGGTGCGCTCGCCTTCGGCATCGGCACCAGCCAGGTCGAGCACGTGCTGGCCACCCAGACGCTGCCGCAGCGGCCCCCGAGGACTATGGCCGTCACCGTGGAGGGGGCACTGCCGGCCGGGGTGACCGCCAAGGACCTGATCCTCGCGATCATCGCCCGGATCGGCACCGGCGGTGGCCAGGGGTACGTGATCGAGTACCGGGGCGAGGCCGTCCGGTCGCTGTCCATGGAAGGCCGGATGACGGTCTGCAACATGTCCATCGAGGCGGGCGCCCGCGCCGGCATGATCGCTCCGGACGAGGTGACCTTCGCCCACCTGCGGGGACGCCCGCACGCCCCGGCCGGGGCCGCCTGGGACGAGGCGGTGGCCTACTGGCGCACCCTCGCCACCGACGACGACGCCACGTTCGACCGCGAGGTCGTCATCGACGCCGCCGAGCTGAGCCCGTTCGTCACCTGGGGCACCAACCCGGGGCAGGGCGCGCCGCTGGCCGCCCGGGTCCCCGACCCGGCCGGCTACGCCGACCCCGCGCTGCGGGCCTCGGCCGAGCGGGCCCTGGCCTACATGGCGCTCACCCCGGGCACGCCGCTGCGTGACATCGCCGTGGACACGGTGTTCATCGGTTCCTGCACCAACGGGCGCATCGAGGACCTGCGGGCCGCCGCCGAGGTCCTGCGCGGGCGCCGGGTCGCCGACGGGGTGCGCGTACTGGTCGTCCCGGGTTCGATGGTGGTGAAGGCCGATGCCGAGGCGGAAGGGCTCGACGAGGTCTTCCGCGCAGCCGGGGCGCAGTGGCGCAGCGCGGGCTGCTCGATGTGCCTCGGGATGAACCCGGACACCCTGCGGCCGGGGGAGCGCAGCGCGTCCACGTCCAACCGCAACTTCGAGGGACGCCAGGGGCCGGGCGGCCGCACCCACCTGGTGTCGCCGGCCGTCGCCGCGGCCACCGCCGTCACCGGGCGGCTGACCACCCCGGCGGACCTCTGACGCTGGCGCCCCGCCAGCAGCTCCGGCGACAACCTCGACACCGACGAAGGGAGCGCACCCGCGATGGAGGCGTTCACCACCCACACCGGCCGGGCGGTGCCGCTGCGGCGCAGCGACGTCGACACCGACCAGATCATCCCCAGCGAGTGGCTGAAGCGGATCGAACGCACCGGCTTCGGCGCCGGGCTGTTCTCCGAGTGGCGGGCCGACCCCGCGTTCGTGCTGAACAGCCCCGCCCACGCCGGTGCCACGATCCTGCTCGCCGGCCCGGACTTCGGTACCGGGTCGTCCCGCGAGCACGCCGTGTGGGCGCTGCAGGACTATGGCTTCAAGGCGGTGATCTCCGCCAGGTTCGCCGACATCTTCCGCGGCAACGCCCTCGGCAACGGGCTGCTGGCCGTCACCCTGCCCGCCGCGACGGTCGAGGCGCTGACCAGCCAGGTCGAGGCCGATCCCGGTGTCGAGATCACCGTCGATCTGGCCGCCCGCGAGGTGCGCGCGCCCGGGCTCGTTGCGGCCTTCGACATCGACGACTTCACCCGCTGGCGGCTGCTGGAGGGCCTCGACGACGTCGGCCTGACACTGCGCCACCAGGACGCCGTCGCGGCCTTCGAGGCCACCCGGCCCGGCTGGCTGCCCACCACCGTACCGGCCACGGCAGGAGTCAGCGAAAAACATTGAATGCTACGAAACGTAGCCCATCGGAGGACCGCCGGCATCCTCCTGATGGCATCTGATGATCTAGAAGGGACGCTGACGTGCATGTTTGTGTCGCGCGACACGCGCACGGGAATTGCCCTAACCGGTGGACATGCCTACGGTGCAGCGCAGTGTGATGCCCGATCTGCTCCCTACCCCGCACTCGCGGGGGGCGTCCGGAGGTTGTTGTGAACAAGTCCCAGTTGGTTGATCGAATCGCTCAGCAGATCGAGGGCGGGCGGTCGAACGCGACCAAGGCCGTCGATGCCGTCTTCGACGCGATTCAGGAGGCCGTCTCCGCCGGTGAGAAGGTGACCATTACGGGGTTCGGTGTCTTCGAGCGCGTCGAGCGGGCGGCTCGCACCGGCCGTAACCCCGCGACGGGTGAGCCGGTGCATGTCGCGGCCTCGGTCGTGCCGAAGTTCCGGCCCGGTTCGGAGTTCAAGGCCAGCGTCTCCGCCAGCGAGGATCCGCAGGACAACTGAGTACCGGGATCACACCGGTATCGCGACATCACCGAAGGCTGTGCGATCATGGAATGGTCGCACAGCCGGAGGCTGGAGAAGGCTGGCAGCACCGAAGGCTGTGCGATCATGGAATGGTCGCGCGGCCGGAGGCTGGAGAAGGCTGGCAGCACCGAAGGCTGTGCGATCATGGAATGGTCGCGCGGCCGGAGGCTCCGGCGGGTTGTCCGCCGTGGTCAGGCGTGTGCCGCCCGCCGCGGTCGCACGCCCATCAGGTCGTTCTGGTAGTCCGACAGCGGCTGCCCGTCCGGGTCGGCGGCCCGGCGGTGCCAGGTGCCGTCCGGCCGCAGGATCCAGGCCGCCACGCCGTCGGAGAAGGAGTGGTCGAGCATGGCCTTCAGCGGCCCCTGCTGAGACGGCTGCGCGACCCGTACCAGCGCCTCGATCCGGCGGTCGAGGTTGCGGTGCATCATGTCCGCGCTGCCGATCCAGCACTCCTGGACCGCGGTGAACTCCAGCACCCGGCTGTGCTCCAGGAAGCGGCCCAGGATCGAGCGGACGTGCACCGTCTCCGACAGGCCCGGCACGCCCGGGCGCAGCGCGCAGATCCCGCGGACGAGGCACTGGACGGGCACGCCCTCGCGGGAGGCCCGGTACAGCGCGTCGATGACCTCTTCGTCGACCAGGCTGTTCACCTTGATCCGGACGCCGGACGGGCGGCCCTGGTGCGCGGCCTCGGCCTCCTGCTCGATGCGCTCGATGATCCCGTCCCGCATGAGCTGGGGGGCGACCAGCAGTGAGCGGTACTCGGTCTGGCGGCTGTACCCGGTCAGGACGTTGAACAGGTCGGTGAGGTCGGCGCCGATGTCGGGGTCGGCGGTGAGCAGGCCGAGGTCCTCGTAGAGGCGGGCGGTCTTCGGGTTGTAGTTGCCCGTCCCGATGTGGCAGTAGCGCCGCAGCCCGCCGCGTTCCTGGCGGACCACCAGACAGGTCTTGCAGTGGGTCTTCAGCCCGATCAGCCCGTACACGACGTGACAGCCGGCCCGCTCCAGCTCGCGGGCCCACCGGATGTTCGCGGTCTCGTCGAACCTGGCCTTGATCTCGACCAGGACGACGACCTGCTTGCCGGCCTCGGCCGCGGAGATCAGCGCGTCCACGATGGGGGAGTCGCCCGAGGTCCGGTACAGGGTCTGTTTGATGGCCAGCACCTGCGGGTCGGCGGCGGCCTGCTCGATGAAGCGCTGCACCGAGGTGGTGAACGAGTCGTAGGGGTGGTGGACGAGCACGTCGCCCTCGCGCAGCGCCGCGAAGAAGTCGACCTGCTCGTCGGCGGACACCAGCCGCGGGTGGGTCCGCCGCACGTGCGGCCGGTCCTTGAGCTCCGGGCGGTCGAGTTCGTACAGCGCCCACAGCACCGACAGGTCGAGCAGCCCGCGGACCCGGGCCACCTCACGATGGGTGACCTCAAGTTCGCGCATCAGCAGGTCCAGCAGGTCGTCGTCGATGTCGTCGCCGACCTCGAGGCGTACGGCCGGGCCGAACCGTCGGCGGGCCAGTTCGCGTTCGAGGGCCTGGAGCAGGTCCTCGGCCTCGTCCTCCTCGACCTCCAGGTCGGCGTTGCGGGTCACCCGGAACAGGTGGGAGTCCACCACCTCCATGCCGGGGAAGAGCTGCGAGAGGTGCGCGGAGATCACTTCTTCCAGCGGGATGAAGCAGACCTCGTGGTCGTCGCCGTTCGGGTCGTGCGCGAGGCGGTGGCCGTCCACGCCCCTGGTGGGTTCCGGAGTGACCCGGATCAGCCGGGGCACGTTCTGCGGGACCTTCACGCGGGCGAACCGGTCGCCGTCCCCACCTGGGTCACGTACAGTAACCGCAAGGTTGAGGGAGAGTCCGCTGATGTAGGGGAAGGGGTGCGCCGGGTCGACCGCGAGCGGGGTCAGGACGGGGAAGATCTGCTGGTGGAAGTAGTGGTGCAGCCGGTCCTTCTGCCCGTCGGTCAGGTCGTTCCACAGCTGGATGGTGATGCCCGCCTCGGCCAGGGCGGGGACGACGGCGTCGGTGAAGCAGCGGGAGTGGCGTTCGCCGAGCTCGGCGGTGGTACGGCTGATGAGGTCGAGCTGTTCGCGCGCGGTGAGCCCGTCGGCGGAGAGCACCGCGAGCCGGGTCGCCTCGCGGCGCATCAGGCCCGCGACCCGGACCATGTAGAACTCGTCGAGGTTGCTGGCGAAGATTGCCAGGAACTTGGCGCGTTCAAGCAGCGGGACGCTCTCGTCCTCGGCGAGCGCGAGCACCCGCGCGTTGAAGTCCAGCCAGGACTTCTCCCGGTTGATGAACCGATCATTTGGAAGATCTGACGGTACTGGTTGCCGGGGTGCTTCCAGCGGTTCGAGCAGGGCGCTTCGCGGTTTGCGCTGCGGTTGCTCAGATCGGTTCACCACCAGCTCGGTCATGCCCTCGATGGTGCCAGTCCCGCGGGAACGCGGCAGCCGGGTGTGGCGATTAGGACCCGCGCAACTCGTCCGGGATGACGCCTGGACGAACGCGATGTGTAACGCTCATGAAATGTGCTCGGGTGAATATCGCAGCATGGAGGAAACATCCTGCCGGACGGTGCCGGCGGTCGTCGGAGCGTGGCGGTGACGGCCGGGGCGGTACCGGCGCAGCCGGTGCGCGCGCAGCAGGCGGCACAGGCGGCCTTGTTACGTACAGTGCCTGACAGTGTGCTTTCCGCCGAGGAAATGGACGTCGACCTGGCGGACCCGGCGGTCGCATCGGTGACCTACCGTATTCGGCAACGGTTCAGTTACACCTACGACGGCCCGGCCTGGCAGCTGGCGCACCGCCTGGTCGTCATTCCCCCGCGACAGCACGGTGACCAGGCGGTACGCGCCTACCACCTCGCCGTGTCCGACCCGGCGGCCACCGTCACCTGGGAGCGCACGGCCGACGGCTCCCCGGCCGCGCTGGTGCGGCTGGACACCGTGCCCCGGCGGCTCGACTTCGACGCCACGGTCGTCCTCACCCGCACCGCCGGGGCCGGGCCGCCCACGCTGCCGGCGTCCGCCCTGACCGGCCGCAGGCTGCTCACGCCCACCCCGCTGACGGCACCCGACGCCGCCATAACCGCGACAGCCCGGTCGCTGGCCGCCCCCGACCCGCTCGAGACCGCGCTGCGGTGCTGCGCCTGGGTGCACCGCAGGATCGGGTACGCGGGCGGGAGCACCGACGTGACGACCACGGCCGCGCAGGCCCTCGCCGGGGGACGCGGGGTCTGCCAGGACCACGCGCACGTCATGCTGGCGCTGTGCCGGGCCGCGGGCGTGCCGGCGCGGTACGTCTCCGGCCACATGACCGGTGAGAGCGCCTCGCACGCCTGGGTCGAAGTGATCGTCCCCGCGGACGCGGGGCTGCCCGGGGGCGGGGCGCGCGCGGTCGCGCTCGACCCCTGCCACGACCGGCTGGCGGACCAGCGGTACGTGACCGTGGCCACCGGCCGGGACTACACCGAGGTGGCACCCACGTCCGGCTCCTACCGCGGGCCCGGCCGCGGCACCCTCAGCACGCGCCAGCGGGTGGACGTCATAGGAACGGATCTCATCGGGACGGGCGCCGTCACCGCAGTGGGCGCGGACACGGCCTGACCCCTGGCGGGAGTCACCGGGCCGGCGGGCACCGGAGCGCTGT
>NZ_CAKKTL010000192.1:9604-10468 GCF_920664355.1 Protofrankia sp. CiP1_Cm_nod2 | reverse complement strand
CCCGTGCTGGCCGCGGGCGGGCCGTCGGCGGGGCCCGCGGGTGCGCTGCCCGCATCCTGGGGGGCGGGGCTGTCCAGCGGGCCGGCGGATTCGGGGCGCAGGCCGGGGACCAGCCGCCGGCCGCCCAGCGGGACGAGGTCCACCTCGCGTTCGACGCCCGGCTCGAACCGGACGGCGGTGCCGGCCGGGACGGCCAGCCGGTGCCCCCAGGCGGCGTCCCGGTCGAACTGAAGGGCGGGGTTGGCGGCGGCGAAATGGTAGTGCGACCCGACCTGGACAGGACGGTCGCCGATGTTGCGCACACGCAGCGTCAGCACTGGCCGTCCCGGGTTGATCTCCACCGGGTCGCCGTCGTGCCAGATCTCGCCCGGCCGGATGCCGGCGGCCGCGCTCACCGGCCCGGCCCGCTCACGAGCTCGGCCCGCTCACGAGCCCGGCCCGCTCGCGAGCCCGGCTCCACGCGGGCCGGTGGGCACGGCCAGGCTCACGGGATCGGCTCGTGGACGGTGACCAGCTTGGTGCCGTCCGGGAAGGTCGCCTCGACCTGGACCTCGCGGAGCATCTCGGGGACGCCGTCCATGACGTCCTCGCGGGTGAGCACGGCCCGGCCGGCGGACATCAGGTCGGCGACGGTGCGGCCGTCCCGGGCGCCCTCGAGCAGGAACGAGGTGATGACGGCGGTCGCCTCCGGATGGTTCAGCCGCAGGCCGCGGGCCCGCCGCTCGCGGGCGAGCCCAGCCGCCACGTGGATGAGCAGCCGTTCCTGTTCGTGCGGGCTGAGCAGCACGGTGGCGAAGTCTAGCGGCCACGGGCATGCTGCGGCTACGCCGTGCTGCCCACCGTCCGCACGGAGAATCCGGTCAT
>NZ_CAKKTL010000192.1:5886-9444 GCF_920664355.1 Protofrankia sp. CiP1_Cm_nod2 | reverse complement strand
GCCGGGCCGGCGTCGCCCGGACGTGTCTCCTGGGTGCGTCGTCGCGATGTCCGGGATCTCTTGAGAAGCCCGCCATTGTGACTATCAGCGCCGAATCTGTGACGGCCACGTTAAAAGGCGCTGGTTCGCGGGCGCCACCGCGGCTGTGGCGGCACAGTAAGCGGCTGTGCCGCGTTCGTGTACCCGGTGCGGAGCGGCAGGGCCGTGCCAGGGCGTAATGTACGTCACATCGCCGGCTGACTTCTTAGCGCAGGGTCATATCCCATCCTCGTCCTAACGGTGTCTGCGGAGGGCTCATGACCACCGAGCGTGACCGCCAACAGGGGTGGTCCGCGCGCGGACCCGAACTGGTGACCTGTCTGCCGGAAAGGCCCTCGGCCGGACACGGCCACCGGCCACGGCGCGGAGCTGTCGCTGTCCACGGCACCGCCGGCCTCGCCCCGAGCCCGGCGGAGCTCCAGCGCCTGCGCCGGGTCGCGGACGGCCAGGAGGAGGCGGACCTGATTGTCCACGGCGGCACGCTGGTCGTCGTCCACACCGGTGAGCTCCAGCGCCGTGACCTGCTGATCGTCGGACGGTTCATCGCCGCGGTGACGCGGCCCGGGGCGTTGGGGGCCCGCCGGGGGCTGGACGCGTCCGGCCGCTACCTCCTGCCCGCCTACGTCGACGAGCGCATCCAGGTCGAACAGACCCTGCTGACCCCTGGCGAGCTCGCCCGCGTCGTCGTGCCCCGGGGAACGGTCACCCTGCTGGCGGACACCAGCCGGTTGACCGGGCTGTACGGGCCGCGCGGCGGACAGCTCGCCACCGCCACCCGCACCCCGATGCGGCTGCTGGAAGCACCGTCCGTGCCATCGGCCATACCGCCCATGCCCGCGGTGAGGGCGGCGATGGTGCCGCGGCAGCCGGTTTCCTTACCCGAATCCGCCGGAGAGACGTCACTGGACGTCACCGGCATGGCCGGGACGCTCCCTGTGGGGCCCGAGCCCACCGGCGGGCTCGCGGGGGCCGGCCCCCTGCCCGGCTCCGGGCCGGCGTCGAGGCTGGGGGCGGGGTCCGGGCTGGGGCCGGCGAGCCCACCGGCCGGGCGGACCGCTGACGACGACGCCTGGGAGGCTCTGCTGGACGCCTCCGGCGGGCGTTCGCTCATCGATCTTGTCGTGCACGGCCATCTCGACCGGGACGTCCGCCGGGCGGCCAGGGCGGGCATGGACCCGATGACCGCCGTCCGCATGGCAACCCTCACCCCGGCCCGCCGCCACGGCCTGGACCACCTGCTCGGGTCGCTCACGCCGGCGCGGCTGGCCGACATCCAGATCGTCAGCGAGATCGCCGGGCCCCGGCCGCCGGAGGTCGTGCTCTCCGGTGGCCGGCTGGCCGCGGAGCGGGGCCGCCCGCTGTTCGACAACCTCGACGTCGTCCCCGCCTGGGCCCGGGAACGGCTGTCACTGCCCTCCGGGCTGCACGGCGGGTCGTTCACGGTACCGGCGGCGCCCGTCGGTACCGCCGGTCGGGGCGTGAACGCGGCCGAGCTGCGTATCACGCAGGATGACTATCCGTATGTTGAAAGCGTCGTGGTGCGGCCGGCTACCGTCGACGGCGCTACTGGCTGCCCCGGGGCGGATCCGGAACGCGACCTGCTGAAGGTGGCTCTTGTCACCTGCCGTGTGCATCGGGACCGCCCCGCCGGGACACGGGCCGGGTTCATCCGCGGGATCGGCCTGCGCCAGGGGGCGATCGGGATGACCACGAGTGTGGCACCCGGCGACCTGGCCATCATCGGGGCCGGCGACCACGACATGATGACGGCCGCCCGGGCGCTGGAGGGGATGGGCGGCGGTTTCGTCGTGGTCGACCGCGGCTGGGTGCTGGCGGCCTGCCCGCTGCCGGTGGCCGGCGTGATGAGCGACGCCCCCTGGGACGCCGTGCGCGACCAGCTGGACGGCGTCGACGCGGCCGCCGCGGCCCTCGGCTGCACGCTCGCCGCACCGTTCCTCACCCTCGCGCCGCTGGGCCAGCGGCTCTATCACCCGCCCTTCTGACGGACAGGCCTGCCCGCCCGCCCGAGTAAGCGGCCCCTCGTGTCGCCTGCTCGGGCAGGCGCGGCCGGAAGCCCGCCGTCCGCCCGTCCGCCCGTCCGCGGAAGTGATCTGCTCGTTCTCCTGGCGGAATGCCCGGCTGTCTCTCCAGCGGCCCGGCCTGTCCGTCTTCCCCCCACCGTGTCCGGCACGTCGGGCAGGTCGTAGCTTTGGCGGCGTCGGCCGAGGCGAGGGCCACGGGTTCCGCGGGCCGACATGTGGGGGATGCACGGGCGGCGCATCCGTGCGTGGGGAATCAGAGAGTGGGGGATCTAATGCGTTTGGCGCCTGTGACGGGCCACGTGGGAACATCGCGGCTTCGTACCGCTCGCACCGTGACGGCCGGAGCCGGTGCGGGCCTGGCACTTCTGCTCGGCGCGTGTGGCGGATCCACGTCGCCGTCCTCCGTGGCGGGTGGGCCGGCGACAGCGGTCGAGGCCGTGCGGAGCATCGCGTCGGTTGATCTGCCGACCGATCTGCCGACCGATCTGGCGCTGCCGTCGCGCACGCCTCCCGCGGCGGCGGGTACGGCGGCTCCTCAGGCCGCCACGACCGCGACGGCGGGTGTGGCGGCCCTGAAGGGAACGGTCGTCTCCGCGGGCTTCCCGTTCCCCAGGGGCGCTGTCCCCACGGTCTCGGTGTCCAAGCCTCAGCACGCGACGATATCGCTACAAGGCGTGACACCGGCCGCAGCACTCCAGTTCTACCGGCAGGCGCTGCCCGCCGCCGGTTACAAGTTCCTGCAGCAGGGCGGCTCGGACGGCAGGACGAAGCTCACCTTCGAGGGGAAGGGCCAGAACATCCAGCTCCTCGTGGGCGGTGACGGCAGTCCGGATCTTGTCCTGCTCCTCTTCGAGAACCTGTAACAGCGGAATGCGTAGGTGGAAAACGCTGCTGTAACAACGGTTTCCACCTACGGACGCGGAAGCTGTAGGTGGAAACCGTCGCCGCGGTGATGGTTTCCACCTACAGTCTCCGCCGTGTGGGCTTCCGGAGGAGGCAACGGCCGGCGCCACGGGGCGGTCGGTGCCACCGGGCCGACGCCACGGTGGCGACGCGATCCCGAGGAGCGCGGTCCCGGCGGGAGGGGCGTTGTCGGGGAGAAAAACCGGCCTTGGTCGCAGCTTTCTTCTCGAGCGTCCCGGACGGTCGTTGCAACCGCGGCGATTGTTGGGACAACCGCTGGTCGCGGAACCACGGGCGCCTGGTCCGAGCTGGTGTTTCATGCCGCTGGCCGCCGGTTTGGAAAGGCGGCGGCCAGCGGCGGTACGCGCGGGCAAAAGGCGGGGTGGGTGGCGGCGCCCGCGAGGCGGATGGGAGGATATCGGTATCGGGATTCCGGTCGTCCGCACCTATACGTTTCACACGTATGCGTTTCATGCGTGTGTGTTTCATACGTTCCGGTGCGCGTTCGCGCGTGTCGGCAGCCGGTACGAGCCGATGACGGGCTGGCTCATGGGCGGACGCGCCCATGGCGGCC
>NZ_CAKKTL010000192.1:0-5496 GCF_920664355.1 Protofrankia sp. CiP1_Cm_nod2 | reverse complement strand
CGAGGTCGGCGAGGTCGGCGAGGACGGGCGGGCCGCGGGCCGGGCCGAGGGGGTCAGGGGCGGGAGCCTGCCTTCACGCGACGGGCGTAGCGGATACCGGCGGGCCGGTCGCGCGCCGGTATCCCCCGGGCCTGTTCGGCCAGCGCGGACAGCGCCCGTCGCAACGCGGCCCCGACGGTGTCCGCGTTCGCCTGGGCGCTGCCGGGTGCGCCGTTCGTGAGCGCGTCAGCGTCCGTGTGGGTGCTTCCGGTGCTTCCGGTGATGTCGTGGCTGGTAGCTGGCAGGGGCAGGCCGTCCAGCGGGTGCCTTTCCCGCGCGGTGAGGTGCAGATCAATGATCATTTGTTCGACGCGCGCGGCCTCGGCCAGCCGGTCGGGGCTCCCGGCGCAGTCGTTGCGGAACAGGCGGGCGTAGACACGGGTGGACGTGGCGTCCTCGGGCTGGAGGCAGAAGAAGATCGTGCTGGTGGTCCCGGTGTCGGGGCAGCGCAGGACCAGGCGGAGCTGGAACGGCGGCCGGTAGAGACAGGTCGACAGCTGCCGGCGGCCGCTCCAGGGCCGCGAACCACCCTCCGTCGTTACCGAATTTGCTGGACTGGTGACTGTCTGCTCCATTCGCAGGCGAAAACCATTGCCATCGGTAGTGATGTCACGACGAAAGGTGATTGTCTGTTCCCCTGTGCCGCCCGCGCCCGCGCGGATCGGGCCGCCGCGGACCGGGTCGGCGCAGACCACGCTCGGGTGGACGAACGGCAGGCTCGCCGCCTCGAGGAGATCATCGGCGAGTACGCCCGCGCACGCTCTGCTCCGGTTGACATCCAGCCAGCGGGAGGCGAAGACGGAGTCGTCCGCCTCGGGCAGATCGATGATGTCCGCGAACGGTTCCTCGGGAGCGATCCAGACCAGTCCGTGACGTTCGGTGGCGCCCCACGCCGAGGCGGCCCGGGTGCGTCCCGGCCGGGAGCCGGGCGGGCCGGGCGAGCCGGGCGTCGGGCCGGACGCGGGCTCCGGGCCGGGCATGGCCGTGCACGCGCCGGACGCGACGAAACGCCAGCCATGGTAGGCGCAGGCCCGCCGGGGGCCGTCGACACGGCCGGCCGCCGACGGCGTCAGCAGGTACGGACAGTGGTCGGCAAGGGCCATCACCCGGTTGTCGAGACGGGCGATCACCCATGGTTCGCCGAGGAGCCGTACGGATACCGGCTCGTCACCGATGTCCGACGACCGTGCGACCGGATGCCAGCCGTGCCGCAGCGAGAGATCCGTGTTCGTCATGCGTGAGCGGACGTCGACCACCTCCGGGAGAAGGGGCTGCCGGGGCAGGGGCTGCCGGCCGTGGGGGCGGATCGCGGGCCAGCCGCTGGCTGGCCTGGGCGGGCCCGGGTCCGCGATCCGGTGACGGGTGTGGTAAAGCGTTCTTCGAATGTGCTGATTGAAGTGAGCCGTTGTTTCGGTTTCGCGTCCCGGGTGTGACGCAAGGTGATGGTGATCGATATCTCACTGTGTTCCGTCACCGTGTTCCGGGGCTCCCCGGCCGTGGCTTCGGGCTCAGGGGCCCGGCGCGCCGGAAATCATGTGATCGCGATACCCCCGTGTTCGGGGAATCTGTGGGTGTCGTCGTGAGAACGCTCCCTTTTCCCGAGAAAACCGGACGTCTTCGTACTGGACGGCTACGGTTCCCGCCGCGGGCGCATCGCGTTCAATGCGGATGAATGCGGTCACGATCCGGCACTGTCGGCTTTCGCCGGATGACTCCCGCCGATGGCCGGGCAGGAGGACCCGGCGCGTCGCCGACAGTGAACATGCGTGTAACCTCGCAGGACTATCGTCGGCTGTCATGTGGGGCCATGCGCGACCGACTGTCTTCCCTGCTGGCATACCCACCAGTGGGTTTCCGTGTCGCGCCGGCGTTCCCACCGCGTCTTCCATGATTGCGACTTCCATGATTGCCACCACGGGCGACACCGTCGATGGCCGGACCGCCCGGCCGGCCGGGCGGGCGACGGCCGGCACGGCCGGCCTGGCCAGCCCGCCCGGCCTGTGCCGGCCGCTGACCGTGGCCGACACCGTCGAGATCCTCGCCGACGGCGCGGCGGACCTGCTCGCGGGCGGCACCGACCTGGTCCCCGCGCTGCGGACCGGCCGGCGCCGGCCGCGCCGGATCGTCGCCCTGCGCCGGGTCCTGGAGCTGCGCACCCGGGGCGCCAGCGCCGACGGGCTCATCATCGGCGCCGGCGTCACCTACCACGATCTGGCCGGCTGGTCGCTGTCGCCCGGTCTCGCGGCCACCGCGCGCGTCGTCGGATCACCGCAGATACGCAACCTGGGCACGGTCGGCGGAGCGCTCGGCACGGCCGATCCGCGTGGGGATCTGCTGACCTTCCTCAGCGCCGCCGACGCCGAGGTCGTCCTGCGCGGCGTGCACGGCGCGCGGACGCTGGCCGTCCCGTCCTACCTGGCCGAGGGGCGTGACCCGACCGAGCTGATCACGGCGGTCCGGCTGCCGCGGCCGTGCGGTCCCCAGGTCTACCTCAAGATCGGCGCGCGGCAGGCCGCATCGGCCACGGTCGTCTCGTGCGCGCTGGTCGTCGACCGGGTGCGGGAGCGGGTCGCGTGCGCGATCGGCGGGGTGGCCGGCGGGCCGTTGCGCCCGGTCGCCGCGGAGGACTTCGTGCGCGCCGGGGTCGACTGGTCGACGGGTACGGCTCCCGCCGACGTGGTCGCGGGCTTCGGCGAGCTTGTCGCCGAGGCCGTCCGCGCGGTGGACGACCCGCTTCCCGACGACCCGCGGGCCTCGGCGGCCTACCGCCGGCACGCCGCCGGGGTGCTGGCGGCGCGCGCCGCCGGGCGCTGCCTGTCCGCGCCGTCGCCGGCCCGGTCCGTGGACGGGCGGTGGGCACGCCCATGAGTGAGCCCGCCCACCGGCGCGCCTGCGTCGAGGAGGATCCGGCGTGCCCGCCGCGCGATGCCGAGCCGCGGGTGTCCTACCAGCTCCACATCGACGGTGGCGTGCGGGAGGTGACCGATGCCTGGTTCGGGGAGTCCCTGCTGCGTGTGCTGCGCGACCACCTGGGCGTGCTGTCGGTCAAGGACGCCTGTGAGCAGGGCCGGTGTGGCTCCTGCTCGGTCCTGATGGACGGCCGGCTGGTGGCGAGCTGCACGGTCCTCGCCGCGGACGCCGCCGACGCCCAGGTCACGACCGTGGCCGGGCTGGGTGTGGGCGGGCCGGCGCGGGCGGTGCAGGCCGCCTTCCTCGCCCACGGCGCGGTCCAGTGCGGCTTCTGCACGCCGGGATTCGTCGTCGCCGTCACCGACCTGCTGGCCCGGCGTCCCGACGCCGGTGAGGACGAGATCCGCGAGTCGCTGGCCGGCAACATCTGCCGGTGCACCGGCTACGGGCGGATTATCGCCGCGATCCGCTCGGTCCAGGAGGCCCGCCGCCGGCCAGGAGGCTCCCACCAGCGACCGGGGACGGGCCGGTGACCGGGGACGGGCCGGTGACCGGGGACGGGCCGGTGACCGGGGACGGAGCAGTGACCGGGGACAGGCCGGTGGGCGGCACGGAAGACCGGGACGATGATGAACCCGCGTCCGCCCGCTGACCATGCCGGACGGACACCGTCCGCCCGGACGTCCGATGATCGAATATTCGCTGGCCGGGAGCCCGTCGATCCGGCGGCCGCCGGCCGGGGCAGCGGTCAGGGGATCGGGGCGCCCGTGCCGCGCCCGGACGGGCCGGCCAAGGCCGGCGGCACCTTCCCGTACGCGGGTGATCTCCACCTGCCGGGGATGCTGCACGCCCGGACGCTGCGCAGCCCCCATCCACGGGCGCGCATCCGCCGGATCAGCACCGCCGCGGCCCGCCGGATGCCCGGGGTGGCGGCGGTCGTGACCGCGGCGGACGTGCCGGGCCGGGCCACCTACGGCCTGATCGTCGCCGACCAGCCGGTGTTCGCCGCCGACGTCGTGCGCTACCAGGGCGAACCGGTGGCGGCGGTGGCGGCGGTGGACGCCCGGACCGCCACCGCGGCGCTGGCCGCGATCGAGGTCGACTACGAGCCGCTGCCACCGTGGACCGACCCCGAGCGGATCGTGGCCGCCGCCCGCGGCCCCGAGCCGCCGCGCCCCGACGGATCGCCGCATGCCGACGGGCTGCCGCGCCCTGACGGGCCGCCGCATGCCGACGGGCTGTCACGTCCTGACGGGCCGCCGTGTCCCGGCGGGTTCGAGCTGCTGCATCCCGACGGGAACATCTTCCGCGAGATCCATCTTCGCCACGGCGACCCGGCGGCCCGCGGCGCGGTCAGCGTCACCGACTCCTATGTCGTGGGCATGCAGGACCAGGCGTTCCTGGGCTGCGAGGCCGCGCTGGCCGTGCCGACGGCCGACGGCGGCGTCGACCTGCGGGTGGCGACGCAGTGGCTGCACTCCGACCGTGAGCAGGTCGCGGCCTGCCTGGGCCTTGCCGAGCACCGGGTGCACCTGGCCCTCGCCGGTGTCGGCGGGGCCTTCGGCGGACGCGAGGACATCACGCTCCAGATCCACGGTGCGCTGCTCGCGCTGGTCACCGGCAGCCCGGTGCGGATCGCCTACGACCGGGTCGAGTCGTTCCTCGGCCATCCGCACCGGCATCCGGCCCGGATGTGGTTCCGGCACACCGCATCCCGGGACGGGCTGCTGGTCAGCGTCCAGGCGCGTCTGATCCTGGACGGCGGGGCGTACGCGTCGTCGTCCCCGGCGGTGCTGACGAACGCGGTCACGCACGCCGCCGGGCCCTACCGGGTGCCCAACGCGGTGCTGGACGGCTGGGTGGTCCGCACGAACAACCCGCCGTGCGGGGCGATGCGTGGTTTCGGTGTCCCCCAGGTGGCCATCGGGCATGAGGCGCAGATGGACCGGCTCGCCGACGCCCTCGGCATCGGCCCGGTGGAGCTGCGCCGGCGCAACGCGCTCGAGCCGGGCGACGTGCTGCCCACCGGGCAGGTCGTGCCCGAGCCGCTGCCGCTGCGGGAGATGATCGACATACTCGTGGACCGGCCGCTGCCGCCGCCGGTCTCCGGGCGGACGCCGGTGACGTCGCTGCCCGGCGGGCGCCTCGCCGCGGCCGACCCGGCCCGCGTCCGCCGTGGGGTCGGCTACGCGGTGGCGTACAAGAACCTGCTGTTCTCCGAGGGGTTCGACGACGACGCCACCGCCCGGGTGCGCCTGGAGACCGGGCCGGACGGCGGGCCCCGGGCGGTCGTGCACAGCGCGTGCGCCGAGGTCGGCCAGGGCTTCGTGACGATCGCCGGGCAGATCGTCCGCACCGAGCTCGGGGTGGACGAGGTGGTGCTCGCCCCGGCGGACACCACCGTCGGCAGCGCCGGGTCGACCAGCGCGTCCCGCCAGACGTGGATGAGCGGCGGTGCCGTGCGCGCCGCCGCGGCAGCGGTCGCGGACGCGTTGCTGGCCCGGGTGGCCCGCCGGCTCGGCCTGCCCGAGACGTCGCCGCGGCGCC
>NZ_CAKKTL010000191.1:2166-10560 GCF_920664355.1 Protofrankia sp. CiP1_Cm_nod2 | reverse complement strand
GCGCCGAACCGTTGACCGGCCCGGCGGCACCAGCCCGCTGACCGGTCACCGGCCGGTCAACGGCCAGCCACGACCGTCCGCCCGCCAGCCAGACCCCGGCCAGACCCCGGCCAGACCCCGGCCGGGCGCCGGGCCGCCGGCCGGCTACACGCTCTGGCCGCAGCCACCGCCCGGTGGGTGCCGCGCGGGCGGGTAATGGTCGAGCCGGCCCAGCAGGTCGGCGAGTGTGTCCAGTTCGTCGGGGCTGAAGTGGCTGGTCACGTGTTTGGACACCCCGGCGAGATGGGTCCGGGACGCGACCCGCAGCCGTTGGCGGCCCTCCGGGGTGAGGGTGGCCAGCGTCCCCCGCGCGTCCGACGGACACGAGCGGCGCTCGACCAGGCCCTCACGTTCCAGCCGGTCGACCAGCCGGGTCAGTCCGCTGCGCGACAGCAGCACCGCCTCCGCGAGCTCGTTCATCCGCAACGCGCCTTCCGGCGCCTCGGAAAGCTGCACCAGCACGTCGTAGGAGGCCAGCGGCAAATGGTGCTCGGTTTCGAGGTCGCTTTCCAGCTTGCGGGTAACGTAGGAATGAGCTCGCAGGAACTGACGCCACGCGCGCATCGATCGCGGGTCGACCAGCGGTTCCTGTTCCACTGTTTGCTCGTCCACCGTCACGTGGATCAGAGTACGTCGGCACTATGGGCGCGGGCTCGGACTCGCCAGGGATGTCAGATGATCGACAATTTGACCGACCTCGACGGGTTGACAGCCGGCCCATCACCTCTCGACAGCCGCGCCCGGCCCGTGGACGGCCGTGGGCGGCCCGGTCACGCCAGGGCGCCGGTCGGCGCGCCGCCGAGCACCGCTCGCCCGGGGGCCGTGCCGTCCGCGCCGGAAGCGGCCGGGTTCGTACCTTGTCGGACGCGTCCAGGCTGGACCTACGGTTATGGTGGACGTGCAGGCGTGCCGGCAGGAGCCGCACGCACCATCACACAGACCGGTCGAGGTTCTCTTGTCTGCTTCCCGGCCTAGCGCGGACGCGATCCAGGCAGCTCTCGCAACGGTGCTCGACCCTGAGATCGGGCGTCCGATCACCGAACTGGACATGGTCGAGTCGGTACGTGTCACCGACGACAACACCGTGGACGTCGTGGTGTTGCTGACGGTCGCGGGCTGCCCGATGCGCGAGGAGATCGTCTCTCGGGTCGATCGGGCGGTCACCGCGGTGCCGGGCGTGCGAGGCACGCGGGTCCGCCTCGAGGTGATGACGGCCGAGCAGCGCGCCGCCCTGCACACGAAGCTGCGCGGAGGAACCGCCACCCGGGCGATCCCGTTCGCCCAGCCCGGCTCGCTGACCCGGGTGTACGGGGTGGCCAGCGGCAAGGGCGGCGTCGGCAAGTCGTCGGTGACGGTCAACCTGGCCGCGGCGATGGCCCGCTCCGGACTGTCGGTCGGCGTCCTCGATGCCGACATCTACGGGCACTCGATCCCCCGGATGCTGGGCGTGGACCGTCTGCCCACCCAGGTCGAAAAGATGATCATGCCGCCGCAGGCGCACGGCGTCAAGGTCATCTCCACCGGTATGTTCACCCGGGGAAACCAGCCTGTGACATGGCGTGGCCCCATGCTGCACCGCGCGCTGGAGCAGTTCCTCTCGGACGTGTTCTGGGGCGACCTCGACGTCCTGCTGCTCGACCTGCCCCCGGGCACCGGCGACATCGCGATCTCGTTGGCGCAGCTCGTGCCCTCCTCCGAGCTTCTTGTGGTCACCACTCCGCAGCTCGCCGCGACCGAGGTCGCGGAGCGGGCCGGCACAGTGGCGGTCCAGACCCGGCAGAACGTCGTCGGCGTGGTCGAGAACATGGCGTGGCTGCCCTGCCCGCACTGTGACGGGCGGGTGGACGTCTTCGGCTCCGGCGGCGGCATCGCCGTGGCCGAGCGCCTCAGCCGGGTCCTCGGGCACGCGGTGCCCCTGCTCGGGCAGGTGCCGATCGACGTCCGGCTGCGGGAAGGCGGAGACAATGGCGTCCCGCTGGCGATCTCCGATCCGGACTCCGAAGCGGGGAAGATCCTCCGGGGGGTGGCCGAACGCCTGTCGTCCCGCTCCCGTGGGCTGGCGGGCCGTTCCCTCGGCCTCACTCCGGCCCGGCAGCACTGACCGCGGCGGATCCCTCAGCCGGCTCCTGTCGGCGATCTTCCGAGTACGATCTCGGAGCAAGGCGGGAACGAGCAGGGCAGTGGCCTGCGGGAACACTGATAGGACGCGGCTGCCCCCCGAACAGCCTCCTGGACCGTCCGTCCAACGGCCTTCCGGGCGGGCCGGGAACTCAGGTCGCGTCGCCGTCGAACGGCGGCGCGACCGGCGGCTGGCCGGCCGCGGTACCGCCGCCAGCCGTGGGAGAGGCGCCACCGCCGGCTCCGGAGGACACCTCTGGGCCCGGCCGGCCCGAGCTGTCGGACGTGCTCTTCGTCAGGGAGGTGGCCTTCGCCAGGGAGGCGGAAGCCGCGGACCCGGGCGACGACGTGGTCAACGACGGCCCGGTCGAGGACGGCTTGGCCAGGGACGTTCCATCCGGCGACGCCTTGGCCAGCGACAGAGTGGGCTTCACCTGGATGGCGGCGTCCTCATAGGAACCGGAGTCGTAGGAAAGCCGCGGACGAGGCGGATCCACCGCCCCGGGCAGGGCGTCGGAGTCGTCGTCGAAGAGCATCTTGTCGAAGGACGTCCGCTTGGACAGGTAGGACGGCAGCACCGGATCGTCGTCCTCGAGCAGGTGCTTGCGGACGAAGGTCTTGGGGTGCAGGGTCCGCAGATCGAGGTCGGCGAACTCCGGGCCGAGCTCGGAGCGCAGCTCCTCGCGCATCCCGGTGGCGGCCTGGCGGATCTGACGCAGCATCCGGCCCGCGTCGCGGGCGACCTTGGGCAGCCGCTCCGGGCCGAACACGAAGAGGCCGATCACCAACAGGACAGCGATCTCGCCCCATCCAACGCCGTTGAACACAGTTTCACACTACCCTGCAATCGCGATCAACGAAACAGGCTTGCCGACATCCACCGGCCAGCCGTCGCCCGGGCCACGCCTGACCGGTCTCCAACTATGCGGACAACGCCCGGACAACCACCCATCGCAGTGTCGTCGTCACAATACTGTCATCGCAATGTCACCGCCATCATACGATCATTGTGTTTCTGGCATCACAACGTCGCCATCATCACAACGGCTCCGGAACCGGAGCTCCGGGGCCGGCCCCGGAGCCCGAGCATCGACCGCGTTCCGCCCACCTACCCGTACCAGCCGTCAACCCCGTACCAAGCCGTCAACCAGCGGACACGGGCATCCGACACGGCCGGCCGTGGCCGCACGGTCAGCCGGACTGCTCCCGCAGGGTCACCTGAGCAGCCTGCGCCCGGCCGTCCCGCTCGAACGTCACAGTGATCCGTTCGCCGGCCCGGTGTGCCCGGGTCGCCGTGATCAGATCGTTGATGCTACCGACAGCGACGTCTCCGATCCTGGTGATGAGATCGCCGGGACGCAGCCCGGCCAGTGCCGCCGGCCCCCCGGCCTCGACGCCACGGACCAGGACACCGGCGGACGTCCCGGCCCCCGTGGGGGCGTTCGCCGCAACCGTGACCGCGGACACCCCGATGTGCGGATGGGTGGCCCGCCCAGTCTGGATGATCTCATCGGCCACCGACTTCGCGTAGTCGATCGGGATGGCGAAACCGACACCGATGTTCCCGGACATGCCATGCTCACCGTAACCACCGGGCACTGTCGCGATCGCCGTGTTAATGCCGATGACCTGGCCGCTCCCGTCCAGCAGCGGACCGCCCGAATTGCCCGGGTTGATGGCGGCGTCGGTCTGGATCGCGCCGATGAGCAGCGACTCCCCGCCGGATTCCACCGGCACGGTCGGGTCACGGTCCAGCGCGCTGACGATACCGGTGGTCACGGTCCCGGCCAGCCCCAGGGGCGCGCCGATGGCGACCAGGGGGGCGCCGACCACGAGCGACCCGGAACGCCCCAGCGTCGCCGCGGGCAGCGGGCCGTCCGCCCGGATCCGGATGACGGCGAGGTCGGTCCTGGGATCACGGCCGACGATCTCCGCTGGCATCGGCTGCAGGTCCTGGTAGCGGGTCACCGAGACGCGCGCCTTCGCACTGACGTTGGCCAGCACGTGGTTGTTGGTCAGGATGTAGCCGTCCGGCCTGATGATCACACCGGAGCCGGTCGCGGTCGCGGCCTGGGTGACCACACTGATCGTGACCACGGACGGCAGCACCCGCGCGGCGATGACGGAGACCGGGACGCTGCGTTCACCCGGGGCCGGCGTGCCGCCGCCTGCCGCGCCCTGCGACGCGGGCGCGGACGAGGCCGTCCAGCCGTGGTCGCCACCGGACGCGCCGTAGGCACCGATCATGCCACCGACCACCCCGCCGAGCAGCCCCGCGAGCAGCAGCGCCAGCACCGGGAGCGACGAAAGGCGGCGGAATCTCGCCGGCGCGGCCCGGCGCGGCCCACCCGTCCCGCCCGGATGGCGGGCGCCGGCCGGCTCAACGGCACCAGCGGCACCAGCGGCACCAGCGACACGGTCACCCGCCCGCACGCTGCCGTCGGCAGCACCGACAGCGGTCGGGCCGCCATCCATGGCGTCCTCGGTGGTCGTGATGTCGGCGGCCACCGGACCGGCGCTGACGCCCGTACGCGCGGCGGCACCCCACCACTGGGTACCGGCCGGCCGCCGCAGGCCGATCGGCAGCGCGGCACCGCCCGGCCATCCGGTACCGGTAACCGGGACCGGCCCCGGGGCCGGACGGGTCCACCACGGATCGGTTGGCGGGTCGGAGGGCCCGCGGACGGCGCCGTCGAGCCAGCTCATGTCATTTTTCGTACCCGAATGCGCTATTCCAGTGATATTTCCCGACTCCGACGGCTCCTGCTTCGCCCCGCCCGGCCCCAGGCCAGCGGGCGTGTCCGCCGTGGATCCCGCCTGTGGCGAGTACCCCGTGACAGGCCCGGAGCGCGAGGGAACGGCGACATTCTCGCTGCCACTGCTCATGACCGCTTCGCCTCCCGACCGCCGCTGGGGCCTGCCCTCCGGATCGTCGCCTGGCCTCGGATCCACCGAGCCGCTCCTCGCGACGCGTCGGAAAGCCCAGCGTAGTCACCGATATTCAGCAGACCGACTCCGGAACGTGTTCGGAGACGAGCTGAGTCGTCAACCGCCGTGACACCCGCAGGCGGATGACCATAGCGCACCGTTCACGCGCCTACCACCGTACGACTCGCGACACGGATCCCGGGCTGCCAGGGCAGCGTAGGTGACTTCCGTCATGTAGGTGACATCCGCCATACAGGCAGCGGTTTCCACCTACGATGCCTTCGGCTGTAGGCGGCTTCCGCCGTGTGCGGACGACAGTTCCCAGCTGCGGTCTGCCCGGTTCTCCACCCACGGCTTGCCCGGTTCGCCGACGTTCCGCCTACGGCTTGCCGGCGAGGGGACGCCGTACGCTGACCGGTACGGATACCACGCTGACCGTCGGTGCCAGACGGCTGACCCTGACCGCGGTGACACCGGTGGTGAAGCTCGGCTGTACCACCGGCACCACGGCCGGAAGGGTCGACGACGCGGGAAGCCCGCTGGGAGCGCGCGCCTCCCCGAACGCGGCTCCCGCGACGGCGAAAAGCAGCACGGCCGCCGAGCCCACCAGGGTGCGCCTGGCCCGGCTACGGCGATACGCCGCGCGTACACGCGGATCCGCCGGCCCGGGCCGCGGGCGCCGGCCACCCGTGGCCGGCGTGGTCACGCGTGGTGCCACCCGTGGGGACGGCCGGCCGGCCGCCGTCCATCCCTCCTTCGTCGACGCCTCTGACAGGGCCGCAGGCAAGATCACAGCGGCTGGGACGGCCGGCGTCCCGGCCGTGAACGCCCGCCTCCCGGTGGGCACATGCGCCTGCGGCGGCGACCACGTCGAGCCGGCCGCGTGGACGTCTCCCCAGCCATGGGGATGGCCGGACCGGAACCTCTCAGGGATGCCGGCGGGCGGCTGCGCGACCGGGTAGCCGACGGGAGCCGCTGGATCGGCCGGAAGCATGGGGCTGGCTGGAAACGCGGAGCCGGCTGGAAACGCGGGGCCGGCAAGCACCCGGTCGTTGTCCGTGGCGGAGGGAGTACCCGCGACGAACCGGGTGGGGATGGCGGCCGCGGCCATCCGCAGCAGCCTGTCCGCCACACAACCCGGCAGCACAGGGCCGCCGAGCGCCGCCAGCCGCGCCTTGAGGCGACGCAGTTCGGCTACTTCCCACTGGCAGGCGGGACAGCGGGCGAGATGCGCCAGGGCGCGGTCCCGGTCGTCATGGTCGAGCTGCCCGTCGACCAGCGGGGCGATCCGATCACCAAGATGGTGTTCGCTCACGCCTGCCGCTCCGGCGTGGACGTCGCACCGCCCACATGCGCCGTGGTCGGCGGTGCGCTCGCAGCCGCCGCCCGGCGAGGGATCCGGTGCGACCGGTGTGGCCGGTGCGCCCCGTCATCCGCCGGGGCCCGGCTGTCGGCCATGGGCGGGGACTGCGGCCCGGCCATGGCCGTCGGCGAGACGGCCGCGTTGCTGCCGGCCGGCTCGTCGGCCACGGCCAGCAGCGCCGCTTCCCCGGCTGTGGGCAGGTAGGCCGAGGAGCGCGGCGCCCGGTCGGCGAGCGCCTGCCGCAGCATCGCGCGTCCCCTGGAGATCCGGCTGCGGACCGTGCCGAGCTTCACCCCCAGGGTCTGCGCGATCTCCTCGTAGGAGAGCTGCTCGATGTCGCAGAGCACGACCGCGGCCCGGAAGTCCGGCGGGAGCGCGGCCAGTGCGCCTTCGATGTCGGCGTCGAAGTGCGACTCCGCGTAGACGGCCTCAGGGCTCGCCTCACGGCCCGCCAGCCGCTCGGGGTCGTCCGGCAGCGCGTCGAAACGGATCTTCTGCTGGCGTCGCATCCGGTCCAGGAAGAGGTTCGTGGTGATCCGGTGCAGCCAGCCCTCGAAGGTGCCGGGTGTGTAGTCCGCCAACGACCGGAACACGCGCACGAAGACGTCCTGGGTGAGGTCTTCGGCGTCGTGCGCGTTACCCGTAAGACGGTAGGCGAGACGGTACACCCTGTTACCGTGGTCCCGTACGACCTCTTCCCAGGTGGGTGGGACCCACGCGGCCGCGTCGCCACCGACCGTGCCAGCGGCATCGGCCGCGACAGACCCGGCGGCGTTCTCCTCCGAGGCCGGACGTGGCGGAGCCAGCCGGCCAGACGTGAACGTGGCCAGGCGCGCGTCCTGTCCGTTCACAGCCGCCTCTCGATCGGTTCGAGACGAACGTACCCGACGCGCCGGCCATGGCGCGGCAAAACCCGCAGCGGACACCGGCTGTTCTCCCCTCGATCCATCCCCGACACGAGGCGCGTTGCCAAGACGAACGCGCCATCAGCACCCGGCGTTCCCGTAGGCTGCCTATGTCATGCCCGACACAGTCACCGGGGCCGTCGATCCGACCGCCGCATACACGGAGGGCTTCCTGCTGGAAGACCCTCCCCTGCGGGCTGCCCGAGCCCGCGCCGAGGAGGTCGGTATCGTCCCGGTCACCCCGGGCACCGGTTCCATCCTGCGCTTCCTCGCCGCCTCTGTGGCAGCCCGCACAGCTGTCGAAATCGGGACAGGGACCGGCGTGTCCGGCACCTGGCTGCTGCGCGGGATGCGCCCGGACGGGACCCTGACCACCATCGACGTCGAAGCCGAGCATCTGCGGCTGGCCCGCCGCACGTACGCGGACGCCGGCATGGCACCCAACCGCAGCCGGCTGATCACCGGGCGCGCGCTCGACGTCCTGCCCAGGCTCACCGACGGCGCCTACGACCTGGTCTTCTGCGACGCGGACCAGCGCGAGGCCACCGACTACCTCAGCCAGGCCCTCCGCCTGCTGCGGGCGGGCGGCATCGTGGTCTTCACCGGCGCGCTCGCCGGCGGGCGGGTCGCCGATCCCGACGCCCGCGACGCCGAGGCCATCGCGGCCCGGGAGCTGGTCGCCGCCGTCCGCGACGACAGCCGGCTGACCCCCATGCTCCTGACCACGGGCTACGGCGGCCTCCTGGTCGCCGTGGTCGCCAGGTCCTCACCGGTCGGCTAGAGCGTCGGTCAAGTAGCGCGAGCCCCGTCCGTAACCACCCACGCAGGCCATGATCGGCGCGAGTTTGTTGTCGTGTGCGCTCTTTGGCCGTGTCAGCGTACACAGCGACAAACTCGCGCTGATCTTCTTCGGCGGCTGGCGTCCATCGACGTGTGCTGCTGTGCGCGAGGATACGTATGGTTACACGACCGGCGCTTTAGGCCGTTCGTTCGGCCAGGCTGTTTCTGCCGTTCGTTCCGCCGTTCGCGTCGTTCCGCCGT
>NZ_CAKKTL010000191.1:0-1560 GCF_920664355.1 Protofrankia sp. CiP1_Cm_nod2 | reverse complement strand
CCGCGCGGCCGGGCCTGCTCCGGATGGATGCTGGTTGACGCCGGCGGTGATCCAGACGGCATCCCGCATGATCGAACATCCGCTGGACATGACCTATGCCGTATCGGCATAACCTCGCCGGGCCGCCGACAGCACCGTAGGAGGGGTCAGGAGGCCAGCCAGGCCAGGAGGGTACGTACGCCCCAGCCCGTCCCGCCCTTGCTGATCTCGCCGTCGTCGGAGTCGGAGCGGGCGGTGCCGGCGATGTCCAGATGTGCCCAGGGCAGGCCACCGGTGAACTCCCGCAGGAAGAGCGCGGCCGTGATCGACCCACCGGAGACGTTCAGCGCGCTACCGGTGTTCGCCAGGTCGGCCACGGTGGACTCCAGCGCCGGCCGGTAGTCCTCGACCAGCGGGAGGCGCCACACCCGTTCGCCCGCGTCCGCCGCCGCGGACGAGAGCTGCTCGGCCAGGACCTCGTCGGAGGCGAACAGGCCGGCCGTCCTGCGGCCCAGCGCGATCGTGACCGCGCCGGTGAGGGTCGCCAGGTCGACGATCGCGTCCGGTGCCAGGGTGGCGGCGTAGGCGAGCCCGTCCGCGAGCACCAGGCGCCCCTCGGCGTCGGTGTTGAGCACCTCGACGGTGGTGCCGCCCCAGCAGGAGATGACGTCCCCGGGCCGCAGCGCGCCCCCGCCGATCATGTTCTCGGCGAGGCAGAGCAGCGCGGTGACGCGCCCGGGAGCCCGCAGGGCCGGCAGCGTCACCATGGTCGCCAGGACGGCCGCGGCGCCGGACATGTCGGTCTTCATGGTGGTCATGGACGTCGCGGGCTTCAACGACAGGCCACCGGAGTCGAAGGTGATCCCCTTGCCCACCAGCACCACGTGCCGGGCGTCCGCCGACGCGCGCGCCCCGTCCGACGAGGGGCCGCCGGCCGAGGGAGCGCCGGCCGAAGGGCCGCTGTAGGTCAGCCGCACCAGCCGGGGTGGGCGTGTCGAGCCCGCGCCCACCGCGACCAGCCCCCCGAAGCCCTCGCCGGCCAGTTCGTCGGGGCCGAGCACCTCGACGTCGAGGCCGGCGGCCCGGCCGAGCTCGACCGCGCGGTCGGCGAACCAGGCCGGTGACTTCAGCAGGCTCGGCGTATTGATCAGATCACGGGCGAGGTGGACGGCACGAGCGGCCGCGGCGGCGGCGGCGAGCGACGCCCGCAGGCCGACGTCGTCCGGATCCGGGACGACGAGCGTCACCTCACGCAGGATCCTCGACGGCTCGTCGGCGACGTCGGGCCCGGCATCGGCGGCGGACTCGACACCAGTACCGGTACCGGCAGGCTCAACGGTGACGGGCTCAACGGTGACGGGCTCGGCAGGGGTGCCGCCGAGGCCGGGGTCATCGGCATGACCAGCCGCGCCGCGCGGCGCGCTCGTCCCGCCCACCGCGGCGGCCGGATGCCCGCAAGCGGCGAACGGCCGGTAGGAGGCCAGCGCCAGGCCCTCGGCAAAGGCCCGTGCGGCGGCCGCGTCCACACCGGCCCGGGCGTCGGCGAGCACGGCGGCCCGGTCGGCCGGCCCGGCCCGGCGG
>NZ_CAKKTL010000190.1:9976-11322 GCF_920664355.1 Protofrankia sp. CiP1_Cm_nod2 | reverse complement strand
GCCCACAGCCGCGGACGTGCCCGGCGCGGGAGCGCTCCCCGGCGAACCACCCGTCGCCGCGGGCGCCGCCGCGGACCAGCCGCTTCCCCACCGCGGCGCGAGCGCGGGAGCCCGGCCATGACCCGGCCGCGCCCCGCCCCCACCCAGCATGATCGGCACGGCCAGGACGACCGCTGTGATCGTTACGACCGGCAGATCAGGGCGTTCGGCTCCGGCACGCAGCACCGGCTCGGCCGGCTGACCGTGGGTGTCGTCGGGGTGGGCGGGGCCGGATCCCTCGTCGTCCAGGGCCTGGCCCACCTCGGTGCCGGAGCCCTCCTGCTCGTGGACCCGGACCAGGTGGAGACCTCCAGCCTGGCCCGGCTCGTCGGCGCCACTCCCGCGGACGCCCGGCAGGCCACCCCCAAGGTGGACGTGGCCGCCCGCCTGGCACGGACGATCAGCCCCGGCCTTCCCGTGACGACGATCCGCGGCAGTGTCCTCGACCCGGCCGTCTGGCACGCGCTCAGCCACACCGACGTCCTGATCGGCGCCGTCGACAGCCACGCGCCGCGATGGGCGATCAACCGGCTCGCCGTCCAGTACGGACGGCTCTACCTCGACATCGGCGTGGAACTCAGCCGCGGCGGGCCCGAAGGCGAAGGCACCCTGGAGGCCGGCGGCCGGGTCGCCGTCATCCGACCGGACGGGCCGTGCCTGCGCTGCCAGGACGGCTACGACCCGACGCTGGCCGCCCGCGAGCAGGACCCGTCCGTCCGCGCCGCCCGCCGCGCCGCCGGTTACGACAACACCGACCGGGCTGCCCGGCCCGGCCGGACCGTCCGCCCGGCATCCGCATCAGGGGAATCAGCGGGATCACCAGCCGACCCGGTGTCAGCGGCCAACCCGGCGGCGAGCGTGCTGTTCCTCAACCAGGCTGTCGTCGCGCTCGCCCTCGGGGAGCTTGTCAACAGCCTCACCTCCTGGAAGGGCGCCGCTGAACAGATCCTGCTCGACCTCGTCCACCCGCGGTTGACGCACCTGTCCGCCGACATCGACCCGTCCTGCCCCGTCTGCGGTCCCGACGGCATCCGCGGGCTGGGCGACGCCGACGGCCCACCACCGAGCCGGGACGGCCGTGCCACACCACCGCCAACCATGAGCCGACGACCGGCCCACGGGAAAGGCCTGTAGTCCCGAGCGACCCGGCTTCCACCCCCCGAACCCCACAATGCCGCCGCCGACAACCACACCATCCAACTCGTCACCCCACAACAGCCCTACCACGGAGAACAGCGGCTCCACCACCACCCAGGCCGTTCACGGAGGAGCCCCGACCCAGACTTTCCGGATCGCGCCCACCCTCC
>NZ_CAKKTL010000190.1:8498-9574 GCF_920664355.1 Protofrankia sp. CiP1_Cm_nod2 | reverse complement strand
TGTCAATAATCTTCGGAGTCGGCCACATCCCGTTTCAATCCGACCCGGATTCGCAGATCACAGGCACACACCGTTAGGCATGTGCATCGTGCGTGGTCGCAGGTTTCAATCCGACTCGGATTTGTAGATCACAGGAACTGTTCACGCCCAACCCCGAGACGGAGGCCGACAAGTTTCAATCCGGCTCGGATTTGTAGATCGCGGGGACTCGTTTACCACGCGTGCTCGCAGATCGGCTTCGGCTTGTTTCAATCCGGCTCGGATTTGTAGATCGCGGGGACGGCTGATGTTCTGGGGGGGCTGGACAGCCCACCGTTTCAATCCGGCTCGGATTTGTAGATCGCGGGGACTATTGAAGCGGTCGACCCGGAGGGCTGCCGCACGAGTTTCAATCCGGCTCGGATTTGTAGATCGCGGGGACCAATGATTTCTTTGGGCTGTTCGAACTGGCCCGTAGTTTCAATCCGGCTCGGATTTGTAGATCGCGGGGACGGCATGGGCCCATGGCTCGCCTACACCGAGAGGGGGTTTCAATCCGGCTCGGATTTGTAGATCGTGGGGACCGCGGTTGGCTCCGAAGGCCGAGGTGGTTTTGTTTCAATCCGGCTCGGATTTGTAGATCGTGGGGACAAGGCATTGATCGACACCGTCGCAGAACTGCCTGGTTTCAATCCGGCTCGGATTTGTAGATCGTGGGGACGCTGTCCGAATTGTACCCCGTCTGAGCTGGGGGTTTGCAAGATCCAACCACAACCTCCTTTTGAAGATCTTTTGAATCATGGTGAGATGATCTAAAAATTCTGTGTCGTTGCAGGTCAGAATACATGTCGATCTCCCACCACAACCTCCCGGGTTTGTCGGCGTGTCGGAGGTTGTGGTGGATGATCTAGGTGGCGGGTGGGAGCGAAGGCGCGTAGGAAGGTGTTGACGTCGGCGGCGATGGCCGTACGCAGCTCGGCGTCGGTGACCTCGCTGGTGCCGAGCGCGGAGAGTTCGGGGAGGTCTCCCGAGACGAGGGCGAGGAAGCGCGCGGCGGCGGTGTCGGGCCCGTCGACGTCGAGGTGGCCGCGGTTGGA
>NZ_CAKKTL010000190.1:6953-8137 GCF_920664355.1 Protofrankia sp. CiP1_Cm_nod2 | reverse complement strand
CAGGCGGGCGAGGCGGCCGGCGAGGGCGCCGCGCACCCGTGACCCTCCGTGCGCGAGCGCTTCGTCGAAGAGGTCGGGGAACCGGCCGGCCTCGGCGTACATCAGCCGCTGAAGAATCCAGCCCTCCCCGGTGAGCTGGCAGTCGATGACCTCGCAGGCCACCCGGGAGAGGTCACCGGCGAGATCAGCGCCGTCGTCGGGCAGGGTGCCGAATGAACCCGACCGTTCAATGTAGCGTCCACTGCGTCAAAGTTACGCTCCACCGCCGAAGCCCCGCCGCTGGCGAGCCCTCCCCCGCCGCCCGCCACGGTGAAGCGCGACGCGGTGAAGTTCGGCATGGTTTCCGACATGGTGAGGAAAGCATCGTGACGTCCGTACCGTTGGAGGACCGGGTCGACCCGCAGCTGCGCGACCATCTCGTGAACCCGCCCAGCCGCCCCCGGCTGGGCCGGCTGCACCCCACGGCCGACCGCGTCCGGGCGACCGACACGCACGTCAAGATCACCGACGGCCCGGACGCGCGGGACGTGCCGGTGCGGGTCTACCGGCCCGCCGAGGCCGATGCCGATGCGCCGGTGGCGCTCTTCGTCCACGGCGGCGGTTTCACGCTGGGTGAGCTTGAGCAGTTCGACCCGCACTGCGCGTGGTACGCCGCCGCGTCCCGGGCGGTGATCGTCTCGGTCGGCTACCGGCTGGCCCCGCAGTTCCCCTACCCGGCGGCGCTGCGTGACGCCCACGCCGTGTGGAGCTGGCTGACGGGCGGCCCCGCCGGGGAGACCGGCGAAAGAGCCGGTGGGAGGGCCGGCACGGGGGCCGCGGAGATCGGCGTCGACCCGGCCCGGTCGGCCATCATCGGCTCCAGTTCGGGTGCCGCCATCGCGGCCGGGCTGACGCTGTACCTGCGCGACCGGCAGGAGCCCCTGCCGTCACTGCTGCTGCTGCACGCGCCCGTGCTCGACGACCGGCACGCCACGGTCTCCAGCCAGGCCATCACCGACCCGCGCACCTGGAACCGGGCCGGCTCCCAGCGGGGCTGGCGCGGCTACCTCGGCCCGCTGGCCGACGCCGCGGACGTGCCGGCCTACGCCGCGCCGGCCCGCGCCGCGGACCTCGCCGGGCTGCCGCCGACCGCCCTGGTATTCGGCGATCTCGAGCTTGCCCGGGACGAGGCGCTGGCGTTCGCC
>NZ_CAKKTL010000190.1:6054-6501 GCF_920664355.1 Protofrankia sp. CiP1_Cm_nod2 | reverse complement strand
GCCCGGCTCGCGCAGGCCGACGTGCCGGTGGAGCTGCACATCTACCCGGGTGCCACGCACGGTTTCGACGTCGTCGTACCCGACGCCGCCGTCAGCCTCGCGTCCCGCCGCGTCCAGAGCGAGGCCCTGCTGCGCGCACTGCACCCGGCCGACCACAGCCGGCCCGGCTGACCACGGCCCGGCTGGCGGCGAGCCGCTGTCAGCCGGGCCGGCCGAGAAACGGTGCGACGGACAGCGATGCCCGCCTGTCTTCACAGCTCATGATCCCATTCCGGAAATCGCCCATCAGGCTCGTCGAACGCTCCTCCTTCGAGCGGCCCACCGTGTAGGTGACTTCCGTCGTCCCAACAGCGGTTTCCACCTACGGCGGCTGAGGCCGTCGGTGGAAACCGTCGTTCCGACAACGGTTTCCACCGACAGCCGACGGGCGCCGGCCGAGGCCGTAGG
>NZ_CAKKTL010000190.1:0-5906 GCF_920664355.1 Protofrankia sp. CiP1_Cm_nod2 | reverse complement strand
TGACTTCCGTCGTTCCCGACAGCGGTTTCCGCCTACGGCTGGGTGGCGTGGGTGTCAGGCCTCCTGGAGTGGCCGTGAGCGGCCGTTTTCACTGGAGATGGGGCCCGAACCGCGCTGGATGCCGGTGGTGCGTGGTGGCAATCGCGTCATTGGTTCTGGCAATCGTGCCGTCGGTTTCCGCCCGTCCGGTTGTGGCCCCTGACCGCGGTCGCCTACCGTGCAGGACGTGAACCCGCACGGGGCGAAGCGCCTGATCACAGGTCATGGCGGCGTCTCGTCCGACCGGAATCCCGGCACAGCCCGACCGTCGCTGGCAGCCTGACCGTCACTGGCGGCCGGCCGCGGCACGACGGCCGGTTTCCCATGGCCGATTCCACGCTGATGAGGGGCTTACATGTCCGTACGTGGGACCGATGGTAACGCCGCCACCGACAGCCCGGCCGGGCAGCCGCCGGAGCTGGTGACGCCGGAAGCGATTCATGTCACGACCGGCGACAACGTGACCTTCGTGATCCGGCTGCTCGAGCACGAGGACCCGACCGTCCCGGTCGTGCTGATCCTGCCGGCCATGGGGATGAAGGCGAAGTTCTACCGGCCGCTGGCGAAGGCGCTGTCCACCGCCGGCCTGTCCGCCGCCACCTGCGACCTGCGGGCCCAGGGGGAAAGCACACCGGGCCTGCGCGAGCAGCCCGGCTTCGGCTACCGCGAGCTGCTGGAGGTGGATCTCCCGGCGGTGCTCGCGGCGCTGCGGGCGCGCCTGCCGCAGGCGCCGGTGTACCTGTTCGGGCACAGCCTCGGCGGCCAGCTCGCGCTGCTGTACACGGCTTCGGCGCCGAAGGAGATCGCTGGCGCCTGTGTGATCGCGACCAGCAGCGTCTACTGGCGGTCCTTCGCCCGCGGGCGCCGGCTCGTCGCGCTCTGGCAGGGGCAGGTCATCGGCCTGGTGTCCCGGATCCGCGGGTACTGGCCGGGCGGCATGGTGATCCCCGCACCGATGGCCGGCGGTGTGATGACCGACTGGGCCCGACACATCCGCAACGGCCGCTACCAGCCCCGCGGCAGCAAACGGGACTACAACGAGGCGCTGCGCACGTTCGACCTGCCGGTGCTGGTGATCTCGATAGCGGGCGACCCGCTCGGCCCGCGTCCCAACGTCGACTTCCTGTGCGGCAGGATGCGCGCCGCCCAGGTCACCCGCTGGCACATCGAGGACGGCTCCGGGGTGGCCGTCGACGACCACTTCGCCTGGATCAGAAGCAGCGGCGTCATCAGCTCCGCGGCCGCCGCCTGGATCACCAGGGGCGCCCTCCCCGCACAGGCGTGACAGCCTGTTCTCCAGGCTGGGCCCGTTCCCCGCGCCCGGGCGTCCGCACCGCGTGGGCACGGCGGGCACCGGGCTCCCGCCGGCCCCTGGCCCCTGGCCGCTGGCCCCTTGGCCGCTGGCCGCCGGCCGCTGTGCTCCAGCGCCGATCGCCGGGATCCGCCGGCCGCCGGATCCCGGCATGATGGCCGCGTGATGGCTGCGGGTGGCCAGCCGTCGCGGTGCCGGCCCCGGCCGTAGTCTGGGCCAATGGTCAACCGTCTGTACTTTCGTCAGTTGCTGTCCGGACGTGACTACGCGGTCGGCAACCCGGTGGCAACCCAGATGGTCAACTTCACCTACCTGATCGGGGACCAGGAGACCCGGGAGGCGGTGGTGATCGACCCGGCGTACGCGGTCGACGATCTTCTCTCGGTGCTGGCCGACGACGGGATGCGGCTGACCGGCGCCCTGGTCACCCATCACCATCCCGACCATGTCGGCGGCGCGATGTTCGGTTTCGTCCTGCCGGGCCTGCCGGAGCTGCTCGCCCGCGTCCAGGTCCCGGTACACGTGCAGCGGGACGAGAGCGAGTGGGTGCGACGCTCCACCGGCCTGTCCGCCACCGACCTCGTCGGCCACGACCACGACGACGTGCTCGACGTCGGCGCCGTGCCCATCCGCCTGCTGCACACCCCCGGACACACCCCGGGCAGCCAGTGCTTCCTGGTGGACGGCCGGCTCGTCGCCGGCGACACGCTCTTCCTGGAAGGCTGCGGACGCACCGACTTCCCCGGCGGCGACCCCGACGCCATGTACGCGAGCCTGCAGCAGCTGGCCGCGCTGCCCGACGACACCGTTGTCTACCCCGGCCACTTCTACTCGGCGCGGCCCAGCGCGCCGATGTCGGCGGTGCGCGGCGGCAACGCGGTGTTCCGCCCCCGTTCCGTCGAACAGTGGCGGGCCTTCTTCGGCGGTGGATGACCACGCCCGCCGCCCGTATGCTCGACCACCCGTCCCGGCCCTGACCGCGCGGGCGTGCCCCCACCGGCCGCCGCGGCCGCGCGGCACCACCCGGCCGAACCGAGAGAACCGAGAGAGAAGCACATGACACGCACCGCTGTGAACCGTTACGTCCTGCCCAACATCATCGAACGCACCTCCCGCGGCGAATACGGGATGGACCCCTACTCCAAGCTGCTGAAGGAACGCATCATCTTCCTCGGCACGCAGATCGACGACGTTTCCGCGAACGACATCATGGCGCAGCTGCTCTACCTCGAGGGCGAGGACGCCGACCGCGACATCTCGCTCTACATCAACTCCCCGGGCGGCTCGTTCACCGCGCTGATGGCGATCTACGACACGCTGCAGTTCGTCCGGCCCGACATCCAGACCCTCTGCCTCGGGCAGGCTGTCTCCGGGGCGGCCGTCCTGCTCGCGGCCGGGACACCCGGCAAGCGGTTCGCCCTCGGCAACAGCCGGATCCTGCTCGACCAGCCGTCCAGTCAGAGCCAGGGGCAGTCGAGCGACCTGGAGATCCACGCCCGGGAGATCCTGCGGATGCGGGAGCTGCTGGAGACGATCCTCGCCCGACACACCAACCGGAGCCCCGACCAGATCCGCCGGGACGTCGAACGCGACAAGATCCTCGACGCGAACGAGGCGGTCGAGTACGGCCTCGTCGACGAGGTCATCCAGAGCCGGAAGAACTCGCTGCGACAGGCCGCCTCCGAATAGCGGCACGGTACGTACGGGGCCGCGGCGCGGCGCTCCGCCGCCTACCGCGCCACCCGCCGCCCTACCGCATTTTCGGGACCGGGCCCCGCGCCGCCCGGCGGCGTTCCGGGGCGTCACAGCGGCTCCGTGACGCTGGCTCCCGCGAGGCTGGCTCCCGCGAGGCTGGCTCCGTGACGCTGGCTCCGCGGCGCTCTACAACGGCTCGCCGGGGATGCCGAGGTATTCCCGGCGGAGGGTTTCGACGATCGGGTGGCCGGCCGCCAGTTCCCGGCCGTCGACCGCGGCGATCGCGCGTACACCGGCGGCCGCGTTGGTGGCGAACGCGGCCCGCATGCCGGCCAGCCCCTGCCGGTCGACCGGTGCGACGGTCGTGCGTCCGTGCGTCCGCTGGAGCAGCCGCATGGTCACGCCGCGCAGGCAGTCCGCGGCAGGCCAGATCACGTGGTCGCCGTCGAAGAAGCCGACGTTCCAGGTGGCACCCTCCGAGACGAGCCCCGCCGGAACGCCGCTCCCCGTGCCGCCGCTCCCCGAGCCCGGGCCCTCCCCGCCCGGGCCCTCCCCGCTCGGGCCTTGCAGGGCCGGGCTTTCCGAGGCCAGCCCCTTCGGGGCGGCTCGACCCTCCGAGGCCGGGCCCTCTGGTGCCGGGCCTTTCCCCGCGGGAGCGGCGGCGCCGGGGGCGGTGTGGGTGTGGGTGTCGGTGAAGAGGACGTCGTCGAAGCCGTCGAGCTGCGCGGCACGGCGATGGCGCAGCGCGTCGAAAAGACCCACGTGTTTGACCGCCGGCATGCTCCGGCGGTAGGCGACCGAACGGACGCGCAGCGGCGGCAACGGCGTGGCAGGCGCCGGCCTGATGTTCACCAGGACGTGCGGCTGCGCCCGCACGCCCGGATGCCCCACATCGAGCGCCGGGTCGAAGACGGTTATCCGGACCACGCAGGAGCCCGTCCCGATGGGGCGTGTCGCCCGGCGGACGAGATGGCGGACCCTCTCGACGTCCAGGTCGGCGTCGAAGAGCAGCCCGCAGTCGTGGGCCAGCCGCTCCAGGTGCAGCGACAGCCCGCGCACCCGCTGGCGCTCGACCCGCATGGTCGTGAAGTGGCCGTAGTTCGTCAGCGCCAGCACGGCAAGATCATTGATGTCGGGCGGCGCGCCGTCCAGCTCCATCACGGGCAGCAGTCTCCCACCCGGCAAGCCGCATGATCGACGCACCGGGCCGTCCATGACAACAAGGCCTTCCCTGATGGAAAGAAGACTTTCCATCTCGCCGGCATCTTCGGCCTGACCATCGAGGAAATCTTCCTCTTCGACCGGCCAGGGACGGGAACCGGCACCGGCCCGCCCCGAGCCCCCCGCCCCGAGCCCGCTGGGCCCGGCCCCCGCGCATAATCCGCAACCGGTTCCCGGTGAATGTGACGGATATCGAATCCGGGCCGGTGCGTCCCGGGCGTGATGTGCCCCGCATCGCCGCGATCGCGATTACCCGCGGTTTGCCACGCGATTGTCTTAGATCAACGGACGTCGCCCAGCAGAGCAGACTCAGGGTAGGTGAAGGTCACAGTGGGTGAGGTCACAGCGGACCAGGAAAGCTCCGGCACCGGGAGAGCACAACACACAGCTCCCGGAGCGGTAACCGGCGAGAACCCCTGGCGATCCGTATCACGCCCAGCCCGGCGGGGACGGCGGCTGCGCGGCGCTGTCGCCGGCTGCGCGGTGATAGTGGCCGGAGCCGTCGGCCCGGCCTCCGGCATCATCGGCACCAATACCGGGACCGGCGGGCCGGGCGGCGGTGCGAACCCGCCGGCCGCCGCCCGGGCGGTTCAGACCTTTACCATTCCGCATGCTTTTACCGCCGCCGGCGGGCCGGTTCCCGCGCAGCTGTCGGCGGCCACCGACCGGGTGCTTCCCGGTGTGGTGAGAATTTTTTCCAGGATCACCTCGCGGAACGTCTCCGCCGCGGGCACCGGTATGGTGCTGAACTCCGCCGGTGAAGTACTCACCAACAACCACGTCATCGCGGACGCCGACGCCATCACCGTCACCGTCGCCAGCAGCGGCCGTTCCTACCAGGCGTCGGTCGTCGGGGCGGACACGACCGACGATGTGGCGGTCCTGCGGCTGTGGGGCGCCTCCGGGCTCGCCGCGGTCCCGATCGGCGACTCCTCACGGGCCGGGGCCGGTGACGCCGTCGCCGCCATCGGCAACGCCGACGGCGGGGCGCCCGAGGTCGTCTCCGGCAGGATCATCGCGCTCAACCAGAGCATCACCGCGACCGACTCCGACGGCGGCAACCCCGAGGACCTCTCCGGAATGATCAAAACCGATGTCGCCATCAGGCCCGGGTTCTCCGGCGGCCCGCTGGTCAGCGCGGCCGGTGAGGTCATCGGGATGGACACGGCGGCGACCGTCTTCAACGAGTACCTGCCGGCCGGGCTGCGGGCCGGATACGCCATCCCGATCAGCCACGCGATCTCGGTCGCGAGCTCGCTCACCACCGGGAAAAGCACCGGGAAAACCGCTTCCACCGCCGCGGCACACCTGGAGGGCGCCAGCGACGCTCGGAGTGGCATCGGCGTCACAACGGACGTCAGGCCGGCCCGCCTGACGTTGGGCGGCGGCTCCACGCGCGCCCCGGGAAGTGCTCCGCTCGCCGGTGGGCACGAGGCCGGCGGGCACGAACGCGACCGGCGTGCTGGCGTGCTGTCGTCGGCATCCGGCCTGTCGAGGACGACGGGCAGCTCACCGGCGGGCGCGCCGGGACCCGGTGCGCCACGACCCACGCGGCCCGCCCACCCGGCCCCGGAAGCCGCCCTGACCCGCCGCGGCAGGCGTCCCGCCAGGCCCCACCGCCCACGCTGACCCCGCCCAT
>NZ_CAKKTL010000189.1:7813-10797 GCF_920664355.1 Protofrankia sp. CiP1_Cm_nod2 | reverse complement strand
GAGGACGCGCAGGGGCCGCAGGTTGGTGGCGTCGAGCAGTACCACGGCCGAGCCACAGGCAGCCGCGAGGAGGCGGCCGGCGATGGCGACGCTGCTGATCGAGCCGGAGGGCAGGGTCATGAGGTCGACGGGGTCACGGCCCACGATCGCGGCGGGGACGAGTTCGGGGATGCCGGCTGTCGCGGGATCGATGGTGGGCTGGAGCAACGCGGCGCCGGTCCATCGGCTGCCGGCCAGCCGGGCCCCGGTGAGGTCCGGGCGGACCAGCAGAGCCCCGGTCAGGTCCGCGCGGCTCAGATCGGCGTCAGTGAGGTCCGGACGGGTCAGCACCGCATCCGACAGGTTCGCCCCGGCCAGGTCGGCGCCGGTCAGGTCCGGCTGGTGCAGGCGCGCGCCGGCCAGGTTTGCCCTGGTCAGGTCGGCGTAGCGCAGGTTCCGGCCGTTGAGATCCTGGCCACGCAGGTCCCGGCCGGCCAACTGGGCGTCTTCGGCTTGCACCTCCAGTTTCCGGGCGATACGCAGGGCGTTGCGTTGGGCGGTGCTGCCTGCTCCCTGCGTGGCCAGCATGTCCCGAGCCCACTGTTCCAACACGGTCCGGTTGGCGATGCCATGGAGGAAGTCGACCATCAGGTCGGACATCTCCCGGCTGGTCAGCAGCTCCGGCCCAGTGCCGTCGGTGCCGCCGGCGGTGAGCTGTCCGGCGGCCTGGACCGCGACGAGGTATTCCATCACCGAGCGGTGCACGAACCGGAAGGTGCCCTCGGAGGTGCGCACAAGCAGGCTGCCGGAGCCCACGATGAACGTGGCCTGGGCGGCGTCCAGTTTGACCGTTTCGAGGTCGGTCAGGGTCGCCTGAACCGTCGCAGACAGGCCGGACAGATCGGTGGTCTCCTGGGCCGCGGTCCAGAGAACGATCGCGAGGGCGTCAACGGCTTGGCGCAGCTGGTCAATATTGAGGGTCTGGTAGGCGCCTCGGGTTGGCTGGCGGCGGCCCACCTCGTATCTGAGCCAGCGGTCGACCAGTTTCTGGTAGAGATCGGCGGAGGTAATCGTACCGTCGGCGGTGCGGGCGGCCTCCAGCTCGGCTTCGTCCAGCTCGGCGATGAACCCGAGCATGCGGGGGTTGGCCGACAGCCCCAGCAGGTCATCGATCGACCCGATCAGCTTCAGGCGGGCGTCGGCCTGCCGGCGGGCCTCCACCCACAGGGAGGCGTCGTCTCGTTCCGTCTGGCCGGCCCCGATGCTCTGCTGCTCGGCGGCGGTGAGTTTCTGGTGGAACAGGAGGCTGAGGAACTCCCGGATCTGCTCATGATCGAAGTCCGCCAGGTGGATCTCTCGGCTGGCGGCCTGCAGTTGCACGGTGGCGCCGAGTTCGGTGCGGTGCTGGTCATCGGTCAGGAAGTGCTGGGTGCGGCTGGTCAGCACGACCTTCGCCCGGTCGGTGACCGCGGACAACACCGTTTTGAGGTGTTCGGCGGCCCGGTCGTAGGTGACCCGTAAAGCCAGTTCGTCGAAGCCGTCGAACAGCAGCACGGCTTTGCCCTGGTCGACCATGCGGCGCACCGCCCGCACGCTGACGCCGTCCTCGTCGCTCTTGGTCAGGTGCAGGGCGAGCAGGTCGTCGACGGAGTGGCTCTTCTCCAACGCGCCCAGCTCGACGAGCAGGGGAATGATCTGTGGCAGTTCGGTGGGCAGGCGCCGGGCCAGTTCGCGTAGCAGGAAGCTTTTGCCGTGGCCGAAGTCGCCGAGCACGAGCAGGAACCGGGCGTCCTCGACATCGAGCCAGTCGCGCATGGCGATGAACACGTCGTTCTGCACGACACCGTGCTGTCCGGGCCGGGCGATGGGGCCGGCGACGGTGAACCGCTGGGGCACATACAGGCCGGGTGGGTACGTCGGGTCGTCGGCGAGGCGCCGGGCCTGACGGTCCAGGTAGCGGTGGGGATTCCAGCGGCCCTCGAACTCGGCGAGGCTGTAGATCCGGATCCGGTGGCGGCGGGCCTGCCGAAAAACCTCCTCCGCCGGTGGCTTTCCGAGATGGACCAGTTCGGAGTCCACCCACTCGTCCATCGGCAGGTAGACCGGGGTGATGATCTGTTGGCGAAAACCGGTCACCGCGTCCATGTCGGGTGGCTCGACGCTGACCGCGACCGGCCAGCGCTGCCGTTCCCCACCGCGCTGTCCGTCCACGCTCACATACGGCATACCCCCGCCGCGGGCGATCTGCTCGACGGTGGCGCCCGGGTAGCGTGACCGGCAGGCCTGGGTGACCAGGTCCAGCAGGCGGCCGGTCAGCTGCTCGTAGTCCGGCCCCGGATACGGTGGCGGCGACCCGCCACCACCGGCCGTACCGGGATAGGTCGGTGGGGTCGTGGGCAGCTTTTCACCGTTGACGGCCGCGCGCAGCTCGGTCAGCAGTGTATGCCGGGCCTCGGTGGCGGAGAGGTCCACCAGGCTGATCCGGCTGAACGGCCGCATCAGCGGCGGCGTCTCGCAGGCCGTGACCCGGACCGGGATCAGTGTTCGCCGCCCCTTGACCGCGTCGACGAGGGCGGCGTTCAGCTCGGCGTCGCACCACTTCGAGTGCAGGTAGGCCGGGGAGAGAATCGCCAGCACGCAGCCGGCGGCGGCGAGCTCCGCGTTGATCCAGTTGACGAAGTTGCCGCCGGGGACCGAGTGCCAGGCCTGCAACTGGGGCCGGTAGCCCGCTTCCCGCAGCTGCCAGGCGATCCACACCGCCCATGGTTCATCCACTCCGGTGTAGCTGATGAAGACTGTAACCTTGTTATCGCCTATCGTAACTTCGGTGTCGGTATGTCCCCCCGCGTTCACCGCTTCATGATGACAGCCGTCCTCTGGTGGGCGGCCCGCTGCTCCGGCCGGCGGTCGCTATCGGGCGGACGATACGGATCGTCACCAATTGTTACAACGGGGAGTCAGGTTGGCCGTCTTCGTCCCGGGGTGTGATCGTCGCGGTCAGTTCC
>NZ_CAKKTL010000189.1:5437-7422 GCF_920664355.1 Protofrankia sp. CiP1_Cm_nod2 | reverse complement strand
ATGCCGGTCTCGCGCATGGCGGCGAAGAGGCGGTCCATCACGATGGATGGCTTGCCGGCCTCAAGCTCCCAGATGTACTTCTGCGTGGTGCCCAGCCGACGGGCGAGCTCACGCTGGCTCAGCCCGGCGAGCAGCCTGGCCTGCTGCAGGATGCGCCCCAGTGACTCGGCGCTCGTGACCTTCCCCGTGTACGCCATGACCCCGCCTGACTCCGATATCGCCGTCACGATAGACGACTACCTTATCGGAGTCAACTGCCACGACGGTGATATCGACCTGATCGGCCTGTGGCCACGTTGACCAAGAGGAATCGGCTCGCGACGGCCCAATAGCATGTGTGGACATCCAGTTTCCAGGAGAGCGTTGATGACCCGACTGAGCCAGTCCGTTGACCGCGCCACCGCCCTGCTGAACGGCGCGGACCTTGCGGCCGACGCCACCGTGCGCGAGCTGCTGACCGAGACCACGCGGCGCCGCGGCCTGGATCTGTCGGACCTGGCCCCGGCCGAGCAGGCCGCCCTGATCGCCGCCCGCTCGCAGGAGCTTCAGCCTTCCGCCGACGCGCTGGCTGAGCGGATCATCGCCGCCGACAGGAAGGGCCGTCGGTTCGTCGCCAAGTTCGGCATCGACCCGACCGGAGCCGAGGTGCACCTCGGGCACTCGGTGCCCATGCTCATCCTCAGCCGCTTCCAGCGCATGGGCCACCAGGTCGTGTTCATCGTCGGGGACATGACCGCCAAGATCGGCGACCCGTCAGGCCGCTCTGACGATCGCCCCGCCCTGACCGACGAGGACATCGTCCGCAACCTCGCCACCTACCGCCAGCAGGTCACTCCGTTCTTCGACTTCGACCGCGCCCAGTTCCGCCACAACGGCGACTGGCTGCGACAGATCACCCTGCCGGAGATTATCGAGATCATCTCGCAGATCCCGGTGTCGATGCCGCTACAGCGTGAGGACTTCCGCAAGCGCCTCGAGCTGGGACAGGGCCTGTCGCTGGCCGAGCTGATGTACTCGGTCGTGATGGCGCTGGACTCCGTGGAGACCAGCTGCGACCTCGAGGTCGGCGGCATCGACCAGTTCCTCAACATGCAGATGTGCCGCAAGGTCATGGACATCTGCGGTCAGACGCCCGAACTCGTGGTCGCCACCTCGCTCATCGAAGGCACGGACGGCACCGGGGCCAAGATGAGCAAGTCCAAAGGCAACTACGTGCCGCTGACCGCCCCAGCTGGCGAGATCTTCGGTAAGATCATGTCGGTACCCGACCGGCTCGTAGAGCCCTACTTCCAGGCGCTGTCGGAATGGCTGGACCCCGAACTCGCCATCACCAGCGAGCGGGTGGAGGCCGGGACGCTGCACCCGATGGACTTGAAGAAGATCCTCGCCGGGGAGGTCACCGCCGCCATCCACGGCGTCGACGCGGCGATGAAGGCTCGCGAGGAGTTTGCCGCCCGCTTCTCCAGGCGCACCTTCGGTGAGGTCGAAGACCTGCCCACGATCGCCGACCTCAGCCAGCCCGTGACCGAGGTCATCAAGGCCCTGGGCTTCGCCAGGAGCAACGGCGATGTCCGCCGCGTCGCCCAGCAGAACGGTCTGCGCCTCGTGGTCGAGTCGGAGGGGGGCCAGGAGCAGGTGACGCTGAGCGCCGACGAAACTCGCGAACCGCTGGCCACCCTGGTCAAGGACAAGTTCGACGGCCAGCTCGGCGACCTCTACCTCAAGGTCGGCCGCAAGCTCGCACGCGTCATCACCACCGCCTGATCCGATATCGCCGTCGTGATGGATGACTACCTTATCGGAGTCAGCTGCCATGACGGCGATATCGACGTCATATGGAGCGTCGCCAAAGCCGGCTACCGAGCCAGAACCACTCGAAACCCGTAGCCGTGGTGCCGGCCGGAGCGGTCATCATTCTGCCCGGTGCCGCTCTGCCGCGTCTCGGGTGTCTCAGGCCGCGGCAGAGGCAGAGGCAGAGGCAGAGG
>NZ_CAKKTL010000189.1:0-5095 GCF_920664355.1 Protofrankia sp. CiP1_Cm_nod2 | reverse complement strand
TGGGGAGGCCGAGGTTGTCGCGCAGGGTTGTGCCGGTGTATTCGGTACGTAGGGAGCCGCGTTCCTGCAGGAGTGGCACCACCTTGTCGACGAACTCGTCCAGGCCGGTGGGGGTCAGGTGGGAGCCGAGGATGAAGCCGTCCGAGCCGTCGTTCTGGACGAAGGAGTCGATGCGGTCGGCCACCTGCGTCGGCGTGCCGATGAACTCGGTGCGGCTGAAGAGGTGGATGGCCAGCTCACGCAGTGAGTAGCTGTTCGCCTCGGCCAGTGCCCGCCAGCCGGCCACGGTCTCGTACGGGTCCTGGGCCAGGCGGGCCCGGCCCTGGATCACCAGGGGGGCGTCCGGGTCGGGGCCGACGTCCGGCAGCGGGCCGTCGGGGTCGTAGCCGGAGAGGTCACGGTTCCAGACGGTCTCGAGCAGGATCTGCGCCGTCCGGCCGCTGACCTGCGTCCGGGTGATCTCCCGGTGCCGTTCGACGGCGTCGGCCTGCGTGTCGCCGAGCACGAACGACGCCGAGGGCAGCAGCCTGACCGAGCCGGCCGGGCGGCCCTGGCGCAGCGCCCGGGCCTGGATGTCCTGGTAGAACTCGCGCGCCTCGGGCAGGTGGCGGTAGGGGGAGAAGATCGCGTCCGCGCTGCCGGCGGCGAAGTCCCGGCCCTGCGGGGACACCCCGGCCTGCAGGATGACCGGGCGGCCCTGGGGGCTGCGCGGGACGTTGAAGTGCCCGGAGATGTCGAACTGCTCGCCGTGCTGGCTGAACGCGCCCACGCTGTCGTCGCGGACGAACCGTCCGCTGCTCCTGTCGGCCACCACGGCGTCGGCGGGCCAGGAGTCCCAGAGCTTCCGGGCGGTGGCGAGGAACTCGCCCGCGCGGATGTAGCGGTCGTCGCGGTCCAGGAAGCCGCCGCGGCGGAAGTTCTGCCCGGTGAAGGCGTCGAAGGAGGTCACCACGTTCCAGCCGGCCCGTCCGCCGGAGAGGTGGTCCAGCGAGGCGAGCTGCCGGGCCAGTTCATACGGCTCGTTGAAGGTGGCGTTGATGGTGCCGACGAGGCCGAGGTGTTCGGTCACCGCGGCCAGCGCGGCGAGCACCGGCAGGGTGTCCGGCCGGCCGACGATGTCCTGGTCGAAGATCAGGCCGAGCCGTTCGCGCAGGATCAGGCCTTCGGCGAGGAAGAAGAAGTCGAACCTGCCGCGCTCGGCGGTCCGGGCCAGGTGCTGGAACGAGGAGAACGCGATCTGGCTGCCGGCGGCCGGGTCGGACCACACCGTGTGATGGTTCACGCCGCCGAGGTAGGCACCGAGGATGATCTGCTTGCGGGGCTTGCTCATGACGTGACGCTCCAGGCGTTCGATGCCGGCTCGGCCGGCGGGTCGGCGGGTCGGCGGGCCGGCCGGCGGGTCGTCAGGCGGCGGCGTAGCGGTTGGCGGGTCTGGGCAGCCCGAGCAGGGCACGTAGCGTGTCCGCCTCGTAGGCGGTGCGGAACACGCCGCGCCGCTGGAGCTCCGGGACCAGCGCGCGGGTGATCGCCTCCAGGTCGTGCGGGATCGTCCCGGGCCGCAGCCGGAAGCCGGACAGGCCCGCGCGCTGCCAGTCCCGCAGCAGGTCGGCGAGTTCGGCAGGGGTGCCGGTGAACACCAGCGCGTCGCTGCTGTACTCGCCGCCGGCCAGCTCGTCCAGGCGCTTGCGGCGGTCGTTCGCCGCCGTCGCGGCGGTGTCGAGGAAGACGACGAGATCACCGAAGACGTGCACGTTCTCCGCCCGGCCGGCGGCGTGCTGCTCGGCCCGGATCTCCTCGACGGTCGCGCGCGCGTCGTCGGCGTCCCGCGGGGTCACATAGACGACGTCGGCCGAGCGGGCGCCGAACCGGTAGGGCAGCGTGTTGTGCGCGAGCGCGGTGACCAGCGGCTGCCCCTGCGGCGGCCGCGGCACGATCGACGGGCCGCGGACGCTGAACCACCGGCCCTTGAAATCGATGTAGTGCAGTTTCTCGCGGTCGACGAACCGCCCGGTGGCGGTGTCGCGGATCTCCGCGCCGTCCTCCCAGCTGTCCCACAGCCGGCGGACCACCTCGACGAAGTCGCCGGCCTCCTCGAAGTACTCGGCGACCAGCGCCTGGCCCTCGGGTGTCGCGTAGTCCTCGAACCGGAGACGGGAGATGTCGCGGCGGCCGAAATGGGAGTTCTCACCGGGATGCGACAGCTGCGCCCGCCAGCCGGCCCGGCCGGTGCTGACGTAGTCGAGGGTCGCGATCGCCTTCGAGACGTGGAACGGCTCGGTGTGGGTGACGGTCGCGGTCGGGACGAGCCCGATGTGCGTCGTCAGCGGCGCGACCCGGGAGGCGATCAGCACCGCGTCCAGGCGGCCGCGCACCTGGTCGGTCCGCCCGTCCGGCCCGTCGAAGCGGGAGGACTGCACGCCGAGGGCGTCCTCGATGGTGACGAAGTCGAGCAGACCGCGCTCGGCCTCGGAGACCAGGTCGACCCAGTAGCGCGGGGTGAACAGCTCGAGCGGGCGGGCCCGTGGCTCCCGCCAGGCCGCGGGATGCCAGCCGGTACCGTCCAGCGCGACGGCGAGATGCAGTGAAGAGAGCGCGGGCATCGGACGTGTCGTCCCCTTCCGGTCTTCATTTCTGTCGTTGTTTCCGCTGCGCTGTTCAACGGGATTTCTCGTCGACGCCGCGGATCAGCGGGCGCCGGGCACGGAAAATCAGAGCGCGATCGCTCGTGACGGAAAACGATATGAACGACATACGGGCGGGCCCGGTATCACCGTACGGTGCCGTACCGGTGGATGATCGGCTGACGCTTTGTCAGCGGCAACAGAGGGAACTGGCCAGCCGGGAGAAGTCGAGGTATCTGCGGGCGGCGAATGTTCTCCTCATCGCCGGTGCATCCGCCGCCGATACGCTGGTCACCACCAGTGAACTTGTTGGCGGCGCATCCATCGGCGGCGCATCCGCCGACAGTGCACCCTTCAGCAGTGCACCCGTCAGCGCCACGATTAGACCGTAACCGAGGGCCGCGCGCGGCGCAATGACGTCGCCGTACCGGATCGCCGCGGCTGCCCACGCGGGACCGCCTGCCCGTGCCTGTCCAGCAGGCGCCGGGCTGGAGCGGTTCCGCCAGCGGCATGGCCGGCGGAACCGGCGCGCCGCCGGCAACCGGGCCCGTGTGTTCCCGCCGGCCTGTCCGGTGCGCGCCGGAAGCCCCGGGGCGGGGCGGGATACGAGCCGGCCGTGGCAAAGCCGGGTCTCGCGCGGTAAAGCCGGGTCACGGCTTGATCAGGCCGACCCGGATCGCGTACCGGGTGAGCTCCAGCCGGTCCTTCATGCCGAGTTTCTGCAGCAGGTTGGCGCGGTGGCGTTCGACCGTCTTGACACTGACGAAGAGCAGGCCGGCGATCTCCTGCGAGCTGTCTCCCTCGGCCACGAGCCTGAGAATCTCCTCCTCGCGCTCGGTGATGGCCCGCTCAGGGATGCCGCCGCCCTCACGGATCCGGTCGAGATAATTGCGGATGAGGGCGTTGACCGCGCCGGGACAGAGAAAGGGCTCGCCGCGCATGGTGGCCCGGCAGGCTTCGACGAGGTCACGGTCGGCGACCGATTTCAGAACATGGCCGGAGGCGCCATCGGCCCGGGGACATCGCCTCCGTGGCCGCGCCGGTCGCCACCGCCGGCCCGCGGCCCGGGCTTGTCTGTCCAGTACGGACATACCAGGCAGGAGGTGCTGACCATGGCTTACGTGTTCCTCGGACTGGCCATCGTGACGGAGGTCCTGGGGACCAGCCTGATCAGGAGCACGGACGGCTTCACCCGGCTGTGGCCGACCGTGGGCTGCCTTGCCGCCTACGGTCTCGCGTTCGTCGCGCTCGCCCAGGCGGTCGAGAAGGGCATGCGGGTCGGGGTCGGCTACGCCATCTGGGCCGGCCTGGGCACCGCGCTGGTCGTCGTGATCGGGATAGTCGGCCTGAACGAGTCGGTCACCGTCGCGAAGGTCCTCGGCGTGACGCTGATCATCGCTGGCGTGATCGTACTCAACCTCGGCGGTGCCCACTGAACGGCGGTGCCCGTCCGCTGAACGGCGGTGCCCGTGCGCGCGGGACCGCGTATCCGAGCCTGTCCACCGGCAGGGCGGAGCGTCCTTCATTTATTCCCCGTGCGCCGCTGGCACTTCCGTGCGTGTTCGCGCCGCGATGTAGTGGGCGTTGCGCCCGCTGCTGGAGCCGCGGACGAGCAGGTCCGGGACGAGCCGGTCGAGCGCGCGGTTCGCCCCGGCCGTGGTGAGGCCGGTCAGGGCTGCGTAGTCACCGCTGGTGATGCGTTCATGGGCGGCGAGCCAGGAGGCGATGACGTCCCGGGCGGCACCGCGACCAGGCCGCCGGTAGGTCAGCAGCCCACGCCCGGCCAGTTCCCCGATCGTGTCCGGATCGCCTTCCAGCCGGCGGAAGACAGCGGCGGAGAGCATCCAGACGTCCTTGTAGCGGTCGATGATGGTGTTGCCGTCTATTTGGGCGGTACAGATGGCCTCGAGGGCATCCCGCGCGTCGTCCGGGTCGGTCTGAAGAGCGCGCGCCGCGTCCTCGACGGTGAGGAAGGGGCGGTGCAGCAGCTCGTGGAGAACCACGGCGATCCGTACGTCGCGTCGGCGCGCGGACGGCTGGACCGACTCCATCAGGGACATGATCGGCAGGACCGGCGCGCCGCCGGCCAGCCGGGTCCGTACGTCCGGGCCGGCCAGCTCGGTGATCCGTGGCGGCCGGTGACCAAGTGAGATCATTTCCCGGTACATGCGGTCCACGCCGACGCCCTGCTTCTCCACCAGCCGTAGCGCGCGGAAGAGATCCGACAGGGCCGGGTAGCGGGCATACCTGCGGGAAAGGACGGTGTCCTCGGTGATCCCGCCGGCAAAGCCGCCGGGGCTGTCGACCTCGATGACGGTGTCATGGTCGAACCAGGTGACGACGACCGGCTCCGGACGCATCCAGTCCCGGTGCACGACCGCGTTGAGCAGGGCTTCACGGACGGAACGCGAGGGGATCCGCCGCGTCGGGATCTCGGCGAAGCCCCGCCGGACGGTGGTCACGCTGTTGAACGC
>NZ_CAKKTL010000188.1:3264-10594 GCF_920664355.1 Protofrankia sp. CiP1_Cm_nod2 | reverse complement strand
CTCCTTCGCGGTCGCCTCGGGTGGCCTGCCGGTGCTCGGCCACGCCCTCCAGCTGTGGCGCCGGCCGTTGCGGTTCCTGTCCGCGCTGCCCGCCCAGGGCGACCTCGTCCAGATCGGTCTCGGGCCGCGTCCGGCCTACCTGGCCTGCCACCCCGAGGTGGTCACCCAGGTCCTGGTGGACTCACGCACCTTCGACAAGGGCGGGCCGCTGTTCGACAAGGCGCGGCTGCTCGTGGGCAACGGGCTCGTCAGCTCCATGCGGGAGGACCACCGCGTACAACGACGGATGATCCAGCCCGCGTTCCATCCCGCCCGGATGCCCGGCTACGCCCGCCTGATGCGCGAGGAGATCGCCGACGTCCTGGGCTCGTGGGAGGACCACCGGCCCATCGACATCAGCGAGGCGATGCACGCCCTGACCCTGCGGATCACCGCCCGTACCCTGTTCGCGACCACCGTCGGGGGACGTCCCATCATCCCGGAGGTCGCCTACTGCATGCCGATCATCATGCGGGGCGTCTACAAGCGGATGGTCGCGCCGATCGGCTGGCAGGAGAAGCTGCCCACGCCGGGCAACCGCCAGTTCAACCAGGTCCGGGAACGGATGCACACCGTCATCAGGGAGACGATCGAGTTCCAGCGACGCGCCGGGACGGACCACGGCGACCTGCTGTCGATCCTGATCGCGGCCCGTGACGAGGAGACCCGGCACCGGCTCAGCGACGAAGAGGTCTACGACCAGATCATGACCCTCCTCATCGGCGGGACGGAGACCACGGGGAACACCATGGCCTGGGCCTTCCACATCCTCGCCGAGCACCCGGAGGTGGAAGCCCGGCTGCACGCCGAACTGGACGAGGTGCTCGGCGGCCGGCCACCGACGTTCGAGGACCTGCCGCGGCTGGACTACACCTGGCGGGTCCTGCACGAGACCCTGCGGATGTATCCGCCGGCCTGGCTGCTGACCCGCACGACCAGCAGGGACACCGAACTCGCCGGGCAGCGGCTGGCCAGGGGCACCATCGTGATGTTCAGCCCGTACATGATGGGCCGCAACCCCGCACTGTTCACCGACCCGGAACGGTTCGACCCGGACCGCTGGCTGCCCGAGCGGGCCGCGGGCATCCCGCGCGGCGCGATGGTGCCCTTCAGCGCGGGCAGCCGCAAGTGCATCGGTGACACCTTCGGCCGCGCGGAGACGACGCTCACGCTGGCCACGATCGCCACCCGCTGGAGCCTGCGTCCCACGCCCGGCGCCAGGCCGCGCACCACCATCCCGAAGGCGTCGCTGGGCACCGGGCCGTACCTGATGATCCCGAAGCCGCGTGCCGCCGCCAGCGCGGGGCTCGCGCTGCGCACCGCCGGCTGAGCGACACCAGCCGAGCCACGCCGGCCAAGCCGGCTGAGCGATGCCGGCTGGCCAGCCCTTACGCCCGCCTCCTACCGCGGGCCGCCTACCGCGAGCCGCCGCCTACCGCGGGCCGCCCCCGGCCCGTGTCCTGCCGAAGAAGGGCCCGTCCCATGAGCGAGTACACCCCGCCGCTGCGGGTCACGTCGCCGGCCGCCCTCGACACCCTGGCGCGGTGCCGGGACCTCGTCCTGCCGGCGCTGCGCGAGACCGTCGACCGGCTGCACCCCTGGCTCGGGCGGATGGCGTCGTTCACGTTCGGCTGGTGCGACTCCGACGGCACACCGACCGTGCGTGGCACCAGCAACAACAGCGGTGGCGGCAACGGTGGCGGCGGCGGCAAGGCGCTGCGGCCGGCACTCGCCGTCCTCGCCGCCGAGGCCGTCGGCGCCCCGGCACAGGCCGCGGTCGCCGGGGCGGTCGCCGTCGAGCTGGTGCATGCGTTCTCACTCGTCCACGACGACATCATGGACGGCGACGAGCAGCGCCGGCACCGGGCCACCGCCTGGAAGACGTTCGGGGTGGGCCCGGCCGTCCTGGCCGGTGACGCGCTGCTCGCCCTCGCCCTGGACACCCTCGCCCACAGCACCGGCCGGCTCGCCCCGGCGACCAGGTCGGCGGCGATGAGCCTGCTGTCGACGTCACTGGTCGAGCTGGTCAACGGGCAGGCCGCCGACATCGCCTTCGAATACCGGCCGTGGACCGGCCCGGAGGCGGTGACCGTCGAGGAGTACCGGACCATGGCGACGCGCAAGACCGGGTCGCTGCTGGGCTGCGCGTCGGCGCTGGGAGCGCTGCTCGGTGGCGCTCCGCCCGAGATGGTCACGGCGATGTCCCTGGTGGGCCGCGACCTGGGAACCGCCTTCCAGGCGGTCGACGACCTGCTGGGTATCTGGGGGGATCCGGCGGTCACCGGCAAGCCGGTGTTCAACGACCTCCGCCTGCGCAAGAAGACCCTTCCCATGGTCTGCGCTCTGGCCGGCTCGACGGCGTCGGCCCAGCAGCTCGCGGACCTGCTGGCCATGCCGCTGGACACCCCGGACGCGGAGTGGACGCTGCGCCGGACGGCGGCCCTCATCAGCAAGGCCGGCGGCCGGTCCTTCACCACCGCCCAGGCCCACCTGCATCTCGACCGCGCCCTGCGGACCCTCGACAGCGTCGCGATGGAACGTACGGCCGCCGCGGAACTGATCACGTTGTCCGAGTTCGTCGTCAACCGCACCCACTGATCCGCGGGCGCGACTATGCCATCGCCTTCCAGCACATCGCCTTCCAGTACGTCCGGAACAAAGGAGATCCACGGATGACGGCAACCGTCCCGGGTGTCACGTCGGCCCCCGGCCGGCTCCCGCTGCTGGGCCACATGCACCGGATGCTCAGCGAGCCACGCAGGTTCTTCGAGTCGCTGCGTGACAGCGGCGACATCGTCACCATCGGCCTCGGGCCGGCGCGGGCCTACGTCATCAACAATCCCGTCTGGGTGCACCAGATCCTCACCAGGGACGTCCGCAAACTCGACAAGGGCATCGCCTACGAGAAGTCGGCGCCCTTCCTCGGCAACGGGCTGCTGAACTCCACCGAACCGACCCACATGGCGCACCGCCGGCTGATGCAGCCGGCGTTCCACGCGGCCCGGATCGCCGGTTACGCCGACCAGATGCGGCAGGCCGCCGAACAGCGCGCCACCGGCTGGCGGGACGGCCAGACCGTGGAGTTCGTCCAGGAGATCCACACTTTCGCGGTGGCCGTGGTGTGCCGAGCGCTGTTCTCCTCCGATCTCGGTGACAGCGTCGCGGTCGAGGTCGAGGAGACCTTTCCCATCCTGCTCAAAGGCGTGGCCAGGCGGATCGCCTTCCCGGTCGGCTGGCTGGAGAGGCTGCCGACACCGGGCAACCGCCGCTTCGAGCGGGCCCGCCGCCGGCTCGACGAGGCGCTGACGGACGTCATCGCCCAGTACCGGGAACGGGGTGCCACCGACGGTGACCTGATGGCACTGCTGCTGGCCGCCCGCGCCGACGGCGGCCGCCCGGGCCTCACCGACCAGGAGATCCATGACGAGGCCATGGCGCTGTTCCTGGGCGGGGTGGAGACCGCGCAGGACGTGCTGAGCTGGACCTGTCACCTGCTCAGCCGGCACCCCGACATCCAGCAACGGCTCGCCGCCGAGGTGGACACGGTGCTGGCCGGCCGGCCCCCCGGCTATTCGGCGCTGGCCGACCTGGTCTACCTGCGGCAGGTTCTCACCGAGGCGCTGCGGCTGTTCCCACCGGGCTGGCTGCTGTCCAGGCGGACCATGACGGAACTCGTGCTCGGCGAACACCGGATACCGCCCGGAAGCAACGTGCTGTTCTCCCTGCACGCCATCCAGCGTGATCCGGCGGTCTACACCGTTCCCGAGGTCTTCGACCCGGACCGGTGGAGTGACGAGGGCACCGCGGCCATCCCCCGTGTTTCCTTTCTCCCTTTCGGTGCGGGCAACCGGAGCTGTATCGGCGAGCCGTTCGCCTGGGCGGAAATGATGATTTTCATGGCGGCGGTCGTCGCCCGCTGGACGCTGCACCCGAAACCCGATTACAAGGTGCGCCCGAGCCGCTCGACGATGCTCCAGCCCACACGCGTGCCACTCGTCGTCCAGGCCCGACGGCCCGCCGCCCGGACGGCCTGACCGGCCCCGCTCCCCACACATGTCCGACGTCCACACACGTCCGACGTCCACACACGTCCGACAACGGCCGGCCGACCGCCGGCCGATACCCAACCCGTACAAGGACATCCATATGAGACCGAGAAATCCGTCCGGCTGTACCACCTGGCTCCGCCGCGCGGCGGGTGCCGGGCTGGCCGGTGTGCTGCTCACCGCCTGTGGGTCGGGCGGCACGGGCGGCGCGGGTGCCGCCGGGGCCGTCCCGAAGCCCGGCGGCCGGCTGGCCTTCGCGCTGACCTCTGACTTCGGCTGCCTCGACCCCCAGCAGGTCAGCTCGATCGACTCGGTCTACCCGGCACGCCAGCTCGTGGACTCCCTGACCGACCAGGACCCGGCCACCGGAAAGATCGTTCCGTGGCTGGCCGAGCGGTGGGAGACCAGCCCGGACGCGACGGCGTTCACCTTCCACCTGCGTCCGGGCGCGACCTTCAGCGACGGCAGCCCGGTCGACGCCCGGGCCGTCAAGGCGAACTTCGACACCGCCGAGAAACTCGGGACCATCGCCGCCCAGGCGGCCAGCTACCTGCAGGGCTACCGCGACACCACGATCGTCGACGACCTGACCGCCCGGGTGTCCTTCAACCGGCCGGCCGCCCAGTTCCTGCAGGCGACCTCCACCCACACCCTCGGGCTGGTGTCCCCCGCCAGCACGGCGAAGCCTCCGGCCGAACGGTGCGCGTCGGGCATTGTCGGCTCAGGGCCGTTCACCCTGGGCAGCTACCAGAAGAACCAGTCGATCACGCTGAACAGGCGGGCCGGCTACCACTGGGGCTCGACGCTGTGGAAGCAGCAGGGGCCGGCCTACCTGGACCAGATCGTCTTCCAGGTCCTCCCCGAGTCCGGGGTCCGTAACGGCAGCCTGCGGTCCGGGGCGATCGACGGCGACTCCGCGGTGGCATCCCAGGACGAGGCGAGCCTGCGCACGGACGGCTTCACGCTGCAGTACAAGTCCGCCCCCGGCCTGCCCTACGGGTTCAGCGTGAACACCGGACGCCCGCCCCTCGACGACACGGCGGTACGCCGCGCCGTCTCCCGGGCCATCAACCGGCAGGAGATCATCAGCACCGTCCTCACCCCGCTGACAAAGCCGGCGACAAGCCCGCTGGCCAGTTCCACCCCCGGCTACGTGAACCTCTCGGCGGACCTCGTCTTCGCCCCCGACGAGGCAAGGAAACTGCTGGACGACGCCGGCTGGCGCCCAGGGCCGGACGGCATCCGCACCAAGGACGGCAGGCCCCTCCAGCTCACCGTCCAGTACTTCACCGGCCAGACGTCGGCGAAAACGATACTGGAGCTGATCCAGCAGCAGCTGCGGGCCGTCGGCATCGCGGCGGCCCTGCACGAGGAACCGGTCGCCAACGGCGGCAGGGTGGTCCAGGCGAAAGGCTACGACCTGCTCTGGGGGCACACCAAGGGAGCCGACCCCGACGTGCTGCGGACCCAGTACTCCAGCACCGGCCTGAACTTCAACAACCTCAGGCCCGGCCCGCTGGACGACCTTCTCACCCGGCAGGCCGCCACCGCCGACCAGAACGCCCGCATGGCGCTCGTCAGACAGGCGCAGGAGCTCATTCTCACCAACCAGTACAACGTCCCCGTCATCGAGCTGACCGTCATCCTGGGCCTGTCGGCCAAGGTGCACGACGTCATTCTGAACGCCGACGCCCGGCTGCAGTTCCACGACGCCTGGAAATCCTGAGGCCCGCTCCGGGCCGCCCTGTTGTCCCGGTCGTCTCCCGCCACGGGGTCACCGTCGCATCAGGAGCGGCCCGCCCAGGAGGTACTGACCGACCATCTCGAAATTCGTCCGCGCGAGCGTGATGTGCTTGACCGCCGCGTGGATGTCGCGGAAACAGCGGTCCAGCCGGCTGGCGGCGTACAGGGAACTCGTCCCGGCCAGCTCGTAGAGCGTGTCCACGGCGGACACGGTGTTCTCACCCACGGCTGTGGCCGTCAGACGGATCAGTGCGCTGAGCTCCTCCCCGCTGTGATCCTCCCCGCCGTCGCCCGCCGACGCCGTCGCCTGGTCGGCGGCGTCGGCCAGCAGCAGAGCCGCCGCCCGCACCAGGATCTCCGCGCGGGCCAGCCCCGCCTGCACGATGTGGCCGGCGGCCAGCGGGCTCGTCGCCCTGGCGGGAATCTTCTCCCGGGCCAGCGACCGGAAGACCGTAAGGGCGTCCTGGGCTATTCCCAACGCCGTCGACGCCGTCGTGAACGGGGCGAAGTCGTAGTAGGCGATGCCGTAGCCCCGCGAGGGACGGTCGGCGGGGACGCCGCGCAGCAGCGAACCGTCAACCGTGTACTCCTCGGGGACGACCAGCCCGTCGACGTGGAAGGTCGTGCTTCCCGTGCCGCGCAGCCCCCCGGCGAACCAGTCGTCCACGAACCGGACGGCGCTCTTCGGCACGAAGATCATACGTGTCCGTGACCCGGCCGGAGCCGTGCGGGAGCTGTCGTCATCCACGAGCACCGCGGCACAGACCAGCCAGTCGGCGTGCGCCGAGCCGCTCGCGAACGACCAGGTGCCGTGCAGCCGATATCCGCCGGATGCGGGCTCGGCCCGGCCGGTCGGGTTGATCCCGCCGACCACCAGCCCCGTGCTCTCCCGGAAGAGCCGGTGCGCCACCGGCTCCGGCAGATAGTCCGACATCCGGCCGATCGCTCCCTGAACCCCCATCTGCCAGGCGACGGACGCGTCGAGACGGGCAAGCGCCCGCAGGACGGCCGAACCGGTCCGCACGCTGACCTGGCCGCCGCCGAAGTCACGCGAGACCCACATCCGGTGGATGTTCTCCGCGCGCAGCGCGTCGATGACCGCGGCCGGTGTCGTCCTTTCCCGTTCGCCCTGGTCCCGGTACCGGGCAAGCAGCGGAGCGATCCTCTCGACACGCGCGGCCCATTCCGTGGTCTCCGCGGAAGGAGAACCACCGCCGGGAAACACCCGGCACGCACACCCGTCGCTCATCTCAGCTCCCGCGAGAACACCTGAATGATCCATAATCTCCGGACTGCCAGGGATGATGCCGGGACAAGCCCCTCCGAGTGGCACAGATCGCGAAAGGCCCACCAGTCGTCCGGATATGTCCTTTCTGGGCGCGGACGGCTGTCGGCGGGATACCCACCGGCCAGGGACACCGACGTCATGGCGGGCGGCGTACCCGACAAGCCCGGTCGTCATGGTCGGCTCAATACCGCAACGGCACATGCGCTGACCGTGC
>NZ_CAKKTL010000188.1:0-2793 GCF_920664355.1 Protofrankia sp. CiP1_Cm_nod2 | reverse complement strand
CCACAGCCCGGGCACGGCCGGACGACGCCCGGGCCGCGTCCCCGGTGACAGAGGCCCAGACGAACGCGCAACTCCACCAGACCGGAGGCAGCCGATGAGCGCGATCCCGTTCCCATTCGACGACGACGAAGGCGTCATCGACGGCCCCGGCGGGCCGGTCGTCAACCTCGGCCTGGATCCGGAGACCGACCGGGAACTGATCGCGCTCAGCCGGCTCCACGACATCCTCAGCGAGACCTCGGCCATGCGCGCGCAGGCCGCGGACCCCGCGCTGGACGACGTGTGCCGGGCCGAAGCCCGAGGATGGATCAAAGCCGCCCACGCGATCTTCTCCGTGGTCGACGACCTGCCCGACGGTGCCCTGTGAGCCGGATGCGACGACGTCAGCCTTCCCGGCGTCGAGGCAGCGCTGTGGATATGCCTCGAGCGTGCCCGCCAGAACGGTGAGTGACAACTCGGAGCCCTTCCGTCGGCTCGCCGACGACCAGTCCGCACGCCCTGGACGATGCGTGCCTGGCCACTTTCGCACGTGCTCCCAGGCCCAGCCCTCATCCCAATGAGTAGTCTTATTCGCTACATAGATAGATAAACGTTGTGATGTGAGCCACTTCCTGCTTCGCTCGCACCATGACGACCCAGACCTCCGCGGTGGGCGGTGCCGCCCTCGCCGCGCCCGTGCCCGCCCCTGCCGAGATCGATCTGGCGGCGCTGCTCGAGCGTCGTGCGCAGGCGTCCCCGGAACGGCCCGCGGAGACCAACCTGGGGCTTCCCAGCCTCGACCGCGTGGGCGACATCCCGGCGCCGGAGCCGCCCGCCGGATCCGCGGTGTCCTTCGTCCTCGACGGACATCAGCGCCTCTCCACGCTCTTCGGAACCCTCATGAGACCGGCTGAGGACATTGGTTCCGCCCCGGCGAACTCGTGGATCTGGCGCGTCTTCCGCGAACTGGGATCGGACCGGAACAACCGGCTCGTCTACCGACACTGGCGAAAGGCCGGCGAGCCTCCGGCCAGCTTTCTTCCCGTGCGTTCGGTGCTCCGGACACTCGACTTCCTGACGTTCGCGCGCCAACTGCAGGCGGCATCGGAGGACCCTCGCACCGGCGACGCAATGATCAACGAAGCCGAGCAGGTCTCGCAGCGCATCAAGTCCTACCGGTTCGCGGTGATCCGCTTGCAGGGCGGGACACTGGAACAGGCGATCGAGGTCTTCTCGCGGCTCAACAGCAAGGGCAGCGCGATGACCCCACAGCAGATGGTCTCGGCGCTGACCTACTCGTCCAGTTCGGAGGTCAACCTCGGTGACCAGGTCTCACTGATGCTGGAAGGCCTCGGGGACCGCGGATTCGCCGGCCTGCCGTCGAACGTCGTGTTCCGCGCGGTACTCGCCGTCGCCGGGGAGGAGGATGTTCAGTCCGGAAGATGGGAGAGCCTGGCACGCCGCACACGGGCGAGGTTGAACCCGGCCATCGAGCAGACCGAGGTGGCTCTCAGCCGCGCCGTGGATTTCCTACGCCACGAGATCCGTGTTCCCGTGGCCCGCCTGGTGCCATACAGCATCCAGGTCCTCCTGCTTACGGCCTTCTTTGATCTATGCCCCAAACCGAGTGATGGTCAACGACGCATCTTGACACGCTGGTTCTGGTCGACGTCCTGGTCGGGGTTCTTTGCCAGCGCCAACACCACCCAGGACGTTGTTACGTATCGTGGTGGAGGTGGCGGGAATCGAATCCGATCTTGAGATAGACGGGGACGACCGCTGAGAGTCGGAAACCCTTATGCCGCAACGGTTCTTTGATCGCTTAGAGTCGGCAAGAACCGGCGAAAAACGCTGGTTGGTGGAACCGGTGTGGGTACCATGCGGGTACCAGGAAGATCGACAAGACCATGATCCGGGCCTCGAGACCGCGTCCGGACCGCCGTCAAGCTCGGCTATCCGGACGCCTGGTCGGGCCGGTAGCCACCTGATCAGCGGTGGTACACGTCGCGGCGGTGGTCGATGTCGACGACGGTCACCGTCATGGCCTTGTCGTCGATCCGGTAGACGATCCGGTAGGTCCCGCGCCGGGCGGCGTGCCGGTCGTCCAGGGGCGACGTCAGCCGCTTGCCCACCCGGTAAGGGGCGTCGAGAAGGGGGCCGGTGATGAACTCGTACGCGGCCGCCGCGACCGCTTCCGGCAGCGTCTCGCCGAGCGCGCGCCGGGCAGCCGGCACGGTCACCAGCCGGTAGCGCGGCCCCGCCGGGCCGGTCACGCCCTGCCGAGCCGGCGCCGCATCGTCTCGGCGAGCTCCTCCGCCGTGACCGCCTCGCCGCGGGCAAGCGCGGCGTCGGCCTCCGCGAGCCGGTGCATCGTCGCGGGGTCGCTCAGGATCGACAGCGTCTCCTCCAGCCGTTCCAGATCCTCCACGGCGACCAGGATCGCGGACGGGCGCCCGTGCACGGTGACGGTCACCCGCTCGTGGTGGTCGTGCACGCGGCCGACCAGTTCGGACAGGTGGGACTTGACCTCACCCAACGGCAACATCGTCATGGTCGGAAGTATGACCAAATCCGGGCGCGGTGTCGAACGCGCCGGTCACCTGCTCGGCGGCGGTCGACGTCGCGCCGCTGGGCAGGTGGCGGTCAGGCGACGTCGAGCCAGGCGCGCAGCGCCTGACGGATCACCTCGCTGGCGTTGGTGTGGTCGGCGTCCGCGCGGGCGGCCAGGGCGGCGCGTAGGTCCGGGTCCAGCCGGACCGGTACGACCTCCCCCGGTGCCGCGCCGATCCGCGGCCGGCCGCCCCGGCGGCGCAG
>NZ_CAKKTL010000187.1:9618-11822 GCF_920664355.1 Protofrankia sp. CiP1_Cm_nod2 | reverse complement strand
GGCCCAGGCCCGGCAGGACGCCGCGCAGGCGGCTGCCGCCGCCACCGCCGCCCGCGACGCCGCGCGGGCCCGGGCCGAGGCCCTGGAGCACACCACGGCCCAGGCCCGGGCGGAGGCCGACCGGCTGCACGCCGAGCTGGTCCGTCAGCGTGACGCCGCGGACGCGGAGATCACCCGCGTGCATGCCGACGCCGACCGCAGGCTGGAGGCGGCCCACCGGGCCGCGGACGAACGCCAGGCGGTGCTCGCCGAGGCCAGGGCGGACGCCCGTTCCCGGGCCGAACGTGCCGAGCGTCAGGCCGACGAGCTCACCTGCGAGCTGCGCGCCGCCCGGGCCGGGCTGGCCGCGGCATCCGGCCCGGTGGCGGCGGCGGAGCCCGTGCCGGCGCGCCATCCGGTGGACCCGCCGGTCACCGCCGCGACGGTCGGATGACGGTGGCCGACCGCCGTTGCCGGCCATCGCGGGTAGCTGTCGGGGCGCGGCCGGCCATCATCCGTCGGGATCCGTCGGGCTACGGGCGAGATCGGTCGGAGAGCGGTCGAAGAGCGTCCGACGCCACAGGCTCTTGACCCTGCCAATGACGGTCAGTTACGTTCACGAGCGGACTGGAATCATCGGCTGCGGCATCCGCTCGTCGGCGGACGTCACGAGCAGTTGAGCCGCCCAGGCGGGGGCCGTGCGCGGCCCGGGCGGGCAGCCCAGTCTGTGACGGCGCGTCCCCAGGCGCCAACCATGGAGGTACAGGTGTACAGGGCCAGGTGGAAGCCAGCGGCGGGTGCCGCGGACGACCGTGCCATGCCGGCGTGCGGCTTCACCGTCCGTCGGTACATCGACACCTGCCGCGTGTCGAGCACGGCCTGTCGACCGTGACCTGAGTACCCGCTCGGACGTCGCGACCGCCGGGCGGCCTGGCTGCCGTCCGGCGCTTCTTCGCCGTCGTCCCCGCCACGCCGTCCCAACCGGTGACCCGGTGCGCGGCCGGGCCGAGCGGGCCCAGCGCGGTACCCGGCCCGAGCCGGCATATCCTATGTGATCTCCATGGCGTCCCGTAATCAGCGCGGTGATCCATCCGCTGGTGGACGCCGGACCCCAGCGGCAGGAACGGCACGATGACGATCACCAGCACCGATGTCCCGCGGCGGGGCGGCACCGCCCTGTCGGGCGGCTTCGTCCTGCGGGGCGTGCACGCCCTTGACGAGCACGGCTACTTCGACGGCCCGGTGGACGTCGCGGTACGCAACCGGCACATCACCAACGTCCGGCCGCGTCTCCCACTGGACGCCGACGCGGTCGATGTCGACGCGCACGGGCTGTGGCTGATGCCCGGCGTCATCGACTGCCACTCCCACGTCACGCTCTGCACATACGATCCGCTGGAGATGATGACGACTCCGCTGTCGGAGCGCTTCTTCCAGACAGCGGCGATGCTGCGCCGCACCCTGGCCGCCGGGGTGACGTACGTCCGGGACGCCGGCGGCGCGGACGCGGGCGTGCGTGACTCGCTGCTCGCCGGGCACATTCCCGGGCCGCGGCTGGCGGTCTCGGTGGTCGGGCTGACCCGCTCCGAGGGCCACGGCGACGGGGCGCTGCTCGGCCCCGGCCTGGAGGCGCCGGAGACCCTGACGGCGCTGGGCTACCCCGGCCGGCCCCGGCATGTCGTCCGGGAGCCGGACGGGATGCGCGCGGCGGTCCGCGCGGTGGTGCGGGCGGGCGCGGACTGGGTCAACGTCTTCGCCAGTGGCGGCATCATGTCGGTGCGCCCGGGGCAGCCGCTGCCGGAGTTCACCGCCGCGGAGCTCGCCGCCGCGGTCTCGGAGGCGGCCGCCTTCGGGCGTGGGGTCATGGCGCACGCGCTGGGGGCGGGCGCCGTCGACGCGGCGGTGTCGGCCGGCGTCCGCTCGGTCGAGCACGGGATCGGTCTCACGCAGCGTGAGGCCGACCTGATGGCGCGGCGGGGCGTCACGCTGGTCCCGACCCTGTCGCCGTACCACGAGCTGGGGCAGCTGGCCGACAGCGGGCAGCTGCCCCAGTGGGCCGCCGACCGTGCGCACGTGACCCGGGCCATGCTCGCCGACACGGTCGCGGTGGCCCGTGACGCCGGGGTCAGGATCGCTCTCGGCAGCGACAGCCGGCACCGGGACCGCCACGGCACCAACCTCGCCGAGATCACCCGGCTGCGCCAGAGTGGACTGTCGGTGTCCGA
>NZ_CAKKTL010000187.1:8693-9252 GCF_920664355.1 Protofrankia sp. CiP1_Cm_nod2 | reverse complement strand
GGCCCTGCTCGCGGCGACAGCCAACGGTGCACGCCTGTGCGGTATCTCGGAAAGTGTCGGTCGTATTGCCCCACGCTACGAGTTCGACGCTATTCTGCTGGACGAGGATCCGGGCGACCTGTCGCTGTTCGAACGTCCCGACGCGGTGACCGGGGTCTTTCTCGGCGGTGTTCCCGTCGTCCCGCACACCCGCCTGCCCGCGGCCCTGACCGTACCCGCGGGCGGTGGCCTCCGGCCGTCCCCGGTGCCCGGCCCCGTGGGTGACCTGCCGCCGGCGGTGAACCCCGCGACGCCCTGAGTACTTCGGCCCGTCCGCCACCGGCCGGATTCCCTGCCGGCGGCGGGCCGATGTGCTGTTGCCGGCGTGTCACCACGGTGTGTCCGGCGGCGCACCAGCACGGAAAAGCAACCGAACAAAACCCGCTAATACTCGCGAACGCGCAGATTCCGCCGCTCTTTTCGGCGCGTGAATCACCGGAGAATTTGCCCGCGGGGGCATTGCTCTTCGCGGTTGCCGGTGCGCGTTCGTCATACGGGGCTTATCGTTGGTCCGAACCCC
>NZ_CAKKTL010000187.1:7923-8550 GCF_920664355.1 Protofrankia sp. CiP1_Cm_nod2 | reverse complement strand
TCACGGAACAGCGGAACATTCGACGTGAGCGGTTCGCAGTGATCATCGGGGGCGGCGGTTCACGCCGCGCGACCGTCAGGAGGGTCATCGTGCAGCACGCCGAGAAGATCAGTAATGAAATGCGCAAGGCGATCGACAACTGCATGTCCTGCTCGACCACGTGTGAGGAGACGATTGCCTACTGCATGGACATGCCGGGGACGATGATGGACGCGGCGAGCATGCGTATCCTGATGGACTGCGCGGCCGTCACGAAGGTCTGCGCGGACATGATGTGCCGCATGTCGTCGATGTACCGGGAAATGTGTGGCATCTGTGCGCGCATATGTACGATGTGCGCCGAAATGGCCATGAAGATGCCCGGTGACGCCCAGATGATGAAGCTGGCGGAAGCGTGCCGCGCATGCGCCGCATCCTGCCAGATGATGGCCGGTGCCACGGTCTGAGCCTCGGCTCTGACGTCCGCCGCTCCCGCCTGGCCGGCGGTGGCGGGGACGTGTCGTCGTCGGGTCGGGGACGTCACGGGGTGCTCGCGGGAGTGCCGCCCGGGCCGCCCGGGCCCGACGGAAAACCACGGAAAATCCACGAACGCCCCCTGGGGCCGTTCTCGTCCGGCGTTGTTCGTGG
>NZ_CAKKTL010000187.1:6937-7571 GCF_920664355.1 Protofrankia sp. CiP1_Cm_nod2 | reverse complement strand
TCCGTGGCCGTTCGTGCTTCGCGGCCGGCGCCGGCTGTTGTCGCCGTTGTTCGACATTACCGTCGGTGCCGGCCGGAATACTGGCCGGGATATTCGGTCAGCCGGATTTCGCGGCGGCCACCAGGGCGGGCGGTGCGGTGTCGACGCCGTCCCGGTGACGGATGTCTTTCCGGACCTGATAGACCCAGCTTCTGCTGACTTTCACTCCCTGCGTGGCCAGTAACGCGACGGCATCGGCGGCGGCACCTCCGGTCTGTTCGAGCGCGCGGACAATGGCATCGCGTTTCCCGGCCGCGTCCAGTGCGGTCAGCGTAACAGGAAGTGATGTGGACGCCGCCGTCGTGGATATCGGGACGGGCTCGTCGCGCCCCGCGCCGGATCTGTCGTCGCCCGGCTTCTCGGCTTCGTCCGGGTTGCCGGCTGGCCGGGTGTCCGACGGGACACCGGCGCCCGCGTCCAACCGGATGATGCTGCCCGGATCCGGGCGGGCGGCACCACCGGGCGCACCGGCCGGGACGCCGTCGGCCGGGATATCGGGCGCTGTCGGCGCTGTCGGCGCTGCTGGCCGTGCGGGCGCTGTCGGCGGTGCGGGCGCCGCTGGTGGTACTGGCGGTGTTGATGCGCTGTGGTGAAT
>NZ_CAKKTL010000187.1:4425-6631 GCF_920664355.1 Protofrankia sp. CiP1_Cm_nod2 | reverse complement strand
GGCCGGTCGTGCCGCCGGCTGTTCGGCGCGCTGCGCCGGCACCGTGATCGCGATGTCGGCGGGCCGCCGGCCGCCCGCCGTGCCGCGGCCGGCGTGGATCTGGCGCATGAGCAGCTCGTAGGAGCCGAGCAGCGCCAGCGGCGGCCAGCCGGCGATGATCCGGGCGGCCAGGGTGGGCTCGGCGTGCATGACGTTCGCCGCCAGCGACGCGCACGCGCCCAGCGTCAGCAGCGTGTAGGACAGCCAGGAGCGGGGTCGCCCGGCACGCCGGTCCCGCAGCATCGTCATGGACGCGGCGACGATCAGGCCGTCGACGCTGAACGGGATGACGGTGGCGGCGAGGCGGTCCTCCCCCTGCTCGAGGGCGACCCCGCGCATGTGCCGGTAGGAGACGAACGCGGCCACCGCCGCGACCGCGACCACCGCGACGATGGTGGTCGCCTGGATGGCCGGCTCCGCCCGCGTCCCGGCCCCGCCGTCCGGCCCGCTGCCGCCACTGGGCCGTACCCCGCCCGCCGGGGCTGTGCCCGCCGGGCTCGCGGGCCCTGCCGCGTCGGGCGGGCCCGTGTTCCCCGGGCCCGCCGCACTTTCCGGGTGGCTCCTCGGGGTGCTCCGCGCGCCGGTGCCCGCCAGCCCGGGCGCGCCGTCGGGGCCGGTGCCGCCCAGCTCGAGGGCGCCCGGCTCGAGGGCGCTCGGAACGGGCTCACCACCGGGCGGCACGTATCCGCTCTCGACCGTCACGGCGGGTCCTTCCTGGAGGGCCGGCGGGCTGGTGCGGTTTCCACCACTTGTCAGCCATCCTGACGTCTGTCCGCCCATCCAGGTTGCTGTCTCGCGAAAGACTTCCTCGCCGCGACCGGACAGCTACGATCCGGCGGCCGGGCTGGTCACCGTGCGGCCACGCCGCGGCGTGGTCCCGCCGCCGCGGCGGCTATCGCCGTCCGTGACCGACAGGCCCGCGACACGGACGGTGCCGGCGGCTGACGGCCGTCAGGTGGGCAGGTAGCCCGGCAGCCCACCGCGCTGGCGTGAGCGGCGCAGGAGCACGCGCCGGGAGCCGTCCGGGAACAGGCGCAGCCGCTCGAGCTCCCAGTCGCCGAACTCGGCGTGCAGGGTGAGGACGGCCAGAGCCTGCCGGCGGTCCGTCCCGGGCGGCAGGTACAGCCGCTGGTACTCCACATCCATGACGTCACCGTAACGACGAGGTGGACTGCCGGTGTGACGAACCTGTAAGAGCATCCGGGGCAAAGCGGGGCATCAGGGTAGTTTGGCTACCCTACGTAAAGGATTTACGGTACGTACAGGCCGAGGAAGGCCAGGGACGCGTACACCGCCATCATCGCGGCGCAGGCCGCCAGCACCGCGCGGAACACCTCGTCACGGCGGGTCAGCGCGGCGGCGACGAACAGGAACGGGAACGCGCCGTAGGCGTACCGCTCGCTGGAGTCCAGGTTGCTGCCGGTCAGCAGGGCGGCGATGGTCAGCGCGGCCCACAGCGGGTAGGACGCCGGCAGCGTACGCACCATGACCACGAGCAGGACGGCGACAAGCAGCAGCCACGGGACGTGCAGTGCGGTGCCCACCTCGCCGTGGACGGCGCCGCGGGCCGCGTCCCAGAGCACCGCCGCGGGGTTCGAGGAGCTGCCGTGCAGCGACTGCTGCCGCTGCAGCCGGACCGGGGCGAGGGCGTCCCCGTAGGCGATCCCCGCCCACAGCAGGTAGCCGCCGAGGCCCACGGCCGGCGCCGCGACAGCCGCCGCGCGCCGCAGCCGGTCGGCCGTGGCGGCGGCGGTGATCCCGCGGGCGGCCTCGAGGGCCGCCGGGGCGACCAGCAGGACGCCCACCGGCCGGCACAGCCCGGCGAGCAGCCCGCAGCCGGCGGCGAACTCCCAGCGCCGGGAGCGGATCCCGGCGAACACCCCGACGGCCAGCAGCCCCCACAGCGCCTCGGTGTAGCCCATGACCAGCACGAACGCGGGCGGGGCCAGCGAGGCCATCCAGATCACCCGGGAGACCGCCGCGGGGCCGAAGCCCTCCCGGCGCGCCAGTCCGGCGAGCGCCGTCACGAAGACGAACGCGATCAGGTTCACCAGCACGACCAGGGTGACGCGGACGCCGGTGTGCCCGCCGAGCCCGGGCAGCACCGTGACCGCGCGCACCAGCAGCGGCAGCAGCGGGAAGAACCGCAGGCTCTGCTCGCCGGAGG
>NZ_CAKKTL010000187.1:0-3999 GCF_920664355.1 Protofrankia sp. CiP1_Cm_nod2 | reverse complement strand
CGGAGCGTCCCACGGCCCGTCCGGCGCGCCAACCGCGCCAGCGGCGTGAGATCGCCGCGAGTCTCGGCGTCCGCCCGGCGGTCTGCGCGGTCTGCGCGGTCTGCGCGGGCGGACATCCCGGCAGGACGGCGCCGTCCTGCCGGGACGCGGCACGCGCGCGACGCGTGCGCACGCGGTGGGCGGCCACCGTCATACGGGCAGCGGCCGCCGTCCCGTCCGACCGAGGATCCACCAGCGTGTCCCGGCAGTCACGGCTGGAAGCGCAGCAGGGCGAAGTTCTCCCAGACCCTGGCTGACTGGCCCTGTTCCATGACCTGGTCGACGCGCGGGCGCCGCGCCTCGAGACGTCCGCGCACCTGGGTGCACAGGGTCTCGTAGGTGCGGTACGCGCCCGAGCCGGCGAGGAAGACGGTGTTGCCGGGGCCCGCCTCCGCCAGCGCCCGGTCCGCGACGGCCACCCCGTTGGCGGTGGTGTTGCGGTCCTCGTAGTCGGTCCAGTTGACCCGGTCGGGTGGGGCGTAGGTCGGGACGACGTACACCCGCATCCACGGCGGGACCGTGCGGGCCAGGCCCGGGCCGAGCTGGTCCGGGCAGACCAGCAGCACGTCACCGGGCCGCCCGAGGCGCTCGAGCACGCCCGCGGCCTGCTCGGCCTGGGTGCGGGCGCGGGAGAGGTCGGTGTAGCCGCCGATGAGCCCGAGCAACGCGCACGCCAGGACGACACCCCGGAACAGCCGGCTGTCGACGAGGACGGTCGCCCCGAGGCCGATCACCAGCAGGAACGGGACGAACGCGGTGGCGGTGTACCGGTCGGCCCAGGCGTTGCCCACCACCTTGCCCACGGCGACGGCCACCACGAGCGTGACGGTGGCCAGGAAGAACAGCGTCCGCCCGGGTTCGAGCCCCCGCAGGTCCACCATCACGTACCGGCCGTCGATCGCCCGGCCGGCGATCCCGGCGGCGGCGAGGCCGGTGATGAGGAACAGCAGCGTGCGCCCGCCGGTGGTCGGGCCGCCCGCCCACTGCCCGTAGGCGTGCGCGATCGCCGCGAACGTCGCCGGCTCGCCCCACGGCGTCCCGGTGTGCGCCAGCTGGTACTGGAAGCCACCCAGCCAGGGGGCGAACACCACCGCCCCGCCGGCGATGCCGCCGAGAGCGGTCAGCGGCGCCCGCCGGCCCCAGCCCGGCCGCGGCCGGGCCGTGACCAGCAGCAGCCAGCCGACCACCGTGCACAGCAGGTAGAAGCACCAGTAGTGGGTCAGGGCCAGCAGGCCGGAGCACACCGCCAGCGCGACGGCCGGCCCGGCCGAGCGCCGGCGCAGGGTGCTCTCCAGCGCCAGCCCGCCGGCCGCGGTCAGCAGCACGACCAGGCTGTACATCCGGGTCTCGGTCGCGAAGTACAGCGCGAACGGCGAGGTGAGGTAGAGCACCACCGCCACCCACGCGGCACGTGCCCCGACCACCCGCCGGGCCAGCAGGTACAGCGGCCCGGCCGCGGCCAGGTTCACCAGCGCCGACAGCGCCCGTACCGCGAACGCGCCGGTCCCGAACAGCTCGGCCCAGCCGTGCAGCAGCAGGTAGTACAGCGGTGGTGAGCCGTCCTGGCGCAGGCCGTCGAACAGCGTCAGGCCCGGCCCGGTCAGCGGGAGCCGGGCGATGGCCACGCTCTGGGCCTCGTCCAGCCACAACGCCTGCCGGGCGGAGAAACGCGCCGCCACCGCCGCGACAACAATGACGAGCAGTGCCGCCCTGAACAGGACAGCCGTCCGGTCAGGACGCCTCAGGCCCGCGTCGGCCGGGTCGGGGATGTTCGCCAGCGGCCGAACCGCGACATCGGTCACGGTCAGATCCTCCAGTCCCGTGAACCGAGGTCAGTGCGACGCTTTGGTGCCGGTGTAACCCGGGGAGACTTCCTCGTGGTAGTCCTCCTCGACATTGACGCCCCACACGTCGTGGCTGGTGCCGTCCACCATGTTCTGCACGCTGAGCAGAGCGGTGTACATCGAGTGGTCCTGGTTGTTGTAGCGGTGCATGCCGTTGCGGCCGACCGGATAGACGTTCGGGGCGGCCTCGGCGAGCCAGCCGCGCATGATGTCGACGTTCTTCTTGTACTCGGCGTCGTAGAACGGGTAGGCCTTCGGCATGCGCACCACGAAACCGCCCTCCACCTGGTCCGCCGGGACCAGGCCGAGGGCCGCGAGCTCCTTGGAGGCGAGCGCGATCAGGTCGTCGTCGGCCATCGACCAGGTCTCGTCACCCTCGAAGACGAAGTACTCCAGCCCGAGGCAGGTGCGTCCTTCCTTCACCAGGAAGGGCGACCACGACGCGAAGTTCTGGATACGCCCGACCTGGAGCTCGGGGGAATGGATGTAAATCCAGTTGTCCGGGAAACCGGCGGATTCGGGCACCACGAGCGCGACGGTGAGGAAGTCCCGGTAGCGTAGCGCCTCCGCGGCCGCCAGGACGTGCGCGGGGGCGGGCGGATCCATCGCGCGGACCAGGGAGGAGAACGGCATCGACGAGACGATCTCGTCCGCGTCGTAGTGGTGCTCACTGCCGATGTCGGTCCGGGACGCCTCCGGCGCGCCCGCGCCCGGGCCGTACCCGCCGGTGACCACCGTGGTCACCCCGGTCGCCCGGCCGCCCTCGTGGTGGATCGCGCGGACCTTCTCCTCGAAGACGATCTTCCCGCCCCGGTCGACGATCTTGTCGGCGGCGGCTTCCCACATCATTCCGGGCCCGTACTTCGGGTACTGGAACTCCTCGATGAGGGAGGTGATGTCCTTCTGGTTCCGTTTCGGCGTGACCGCGTTCACAATCGCGTTGAACAGCGAGAGGTTCTTGATGCGCTGCGCGGCCCAGTCCGCCTCGATCGTGTCCGCCGGCACGCCCCACAGCTTCTCGGTGTAGGTCTTGAAGAAGATCCGGTAGAGGCGCCAGCCGAAACGGGCCGCGACCCAGCCCTCGATTTTCGTCTGGTCCTTCGGCGGGCGGACCCGCACCCAGAAGTAGGAGAAGATGCAGCGCGCGGCCTCCAGGAGGCCCAGGCCGCGCAGGGCGTTGCCGGCGCGCAGCGGGTAGTCGAACAGTTTGCCGTCGTAGATGATGCGGCTCGAGCGCGGGCGCATCAGGAAGTCCTCGTCGGGCAGGATCTCGTGCCAGAGCGCCTCGACCTCGGGGACCTTGGTGAAGAACCGGTGCCCGCCGATGTCGAACCGCCAGCCTTCGCGCTGCGCGGTACGGCTGATCCCACCCACCACCGAGTCACCTTCGAGGACCGTTACGGGCACGTCCCGTTTGACCAGCTCCCAGCCTGCTGTAAGACCTGCCGGTCCGGCTCCGATAACGACGACCTCGGGCTTTTCGGCCACTGTGCCTGACCTCTCCTCACCTTCGCACGCGATAGTCATCCGCGCGACATACCAGCAAAGCCGGTGGACGATGATCCGGCTTCGGCTTCTCAGTCTGGCACGGCCCCCACAGCCGCCCGCCTGCGCCCCCTGACGGCCACGGCGGGCCGGCCGCGACAGCCCGGCTCCCGCTCCCTGCCGGCCAGGCCGTGCCCCGCCCGCCGACGACGGCGTGCACGCCGGTGACCCGCGCCTCCGGCAGGGCGCACGCCGTGGACGTGCGCTCTGGCAGGGCGCACGCCGTGGACGTGCGCTCTGGCAGGGTGCACGTCATGGACGTGCCCATACCCGCCCGGACGGGCGATCCGGCCACCGCACCCGGGTGGGCGCCGCCGGGCCACCCGGACCGGGGGACGACAGCCCTGCTGCTGGCCGGCTGGGGCGGTGTCGCGGTGGGCATCGGTGCCGGTGACGGGCGGGGGCCGTGGCCGCTGGTGCCCGTGCTCGCCGGCTGGCTCGCCGTCCTGCTGGCCGCGGGCCCCGCCGAGCGGGTGCGGCGGTGGGCCCGGCGCTGGCACACCGCCGCGTGGACGGGCGTGGCCGGGCTGCTCGCGGCCGGCGTGGCGCTGCGGCCCCGCTACTACGCGGC
>NZ_CAKKTL010000186.1:2044-10758 GCF_920664355.1 Protofrankia sp. CiP1_Cm_nod2 | reverse complement strand
GACGCCGATGCCGTCGACGACACCGCCGGGCAGGCCGACCTCGCCGCACGGACGTCGCCGACGCCCCGGAACGGGCGCACGGGCACCGCCGGCCGGGCCGGGGAACGCGGCTCCGGTGGCCGCAAGAACCGCAAGTCCGTACCGGCCTGGGACGACATCGTCTTCGGCGCGCGCCGTACGTGATCACCACACCTATGATCATCACGACTCCCGCCGTGCCCCGGCCCTGACCTGCGTCGCCGACGGCTCCGAGAGGCCTGAGGGAACCGTCACACCGCTGGGCGGAACCAAATCCCGACGAAGACTGTTGAAGATGGTGTGACTGGAACCACTACCAGACCGACGCTGACCAACCTCGACCGGTGTGACCGGTGCGGCGCGCAGGCGTATGTGCGGGTCGTGCTTCCCGGTGGCGGCGAACTGCTGTTCTGCCGGCATCACGCCAAGTCCCACGACTCGAAGCTACGAGCCGTGGCCGTCGAATACCATGACGAAACAGACAAACTGACCGTCTCTCCCTGACCGCCCGCCACCCGGCGGCGGACATCGGCCCGGCGATCCCCCGCGGACACGATCACACGTTGTCAGCGGGGGCATTTTGATGTGGCCCGGAGGCATGGCTCGTCGACCGACGGCATGCCTCCGTTATCCATGCCGGCGCAACCAGGCCAGCGCAACTGGTGACATCGGCAGCGGCCGGCCGGCCGGGTTCCAGGCCAATCGACGACCGCTGGAGCCGCTGTGAACCCGAGGCCGTACCGTTGGTCCGGTGTGGTTGGCGAACAGGTTGCTGTCCGCGGTGCTCCAGACGCCTGGTCCCGCGTCCGATGCGTCGCGGCCCGCTGATCTGACGCATCCTGCTTCCGCCGCGCTGCCAGGCCTCGCGCCACCGTCAGGCCCCGTGTCGCCGTTGCCGGCCCGGCCTCCGAGAACAGTGCCCTCCCTGCTCGGACGGGTGTCGATGCGTGTTCTCACCCTCGCCCGCCGGACCGCGGCCCGTGCCTGGCGCGACCGCGTGCTCGGCCTCGCGGCCGAGGCCGGCTTCTGGCAGCTGCTGTCGCTGCCTCCCTTACTACTGGCGATCCTCGGCACCATCGGCTACGTCGGGGACGCGGTCGGCGCGGACGCCGTCGACAGCATCCGTCAGAGTCTGCTGAACGCCGCCGACGACCTGCTGACACCCTCGGTCGTCGACAACGTGATCCGCCCCACGATCAACGAGATCCTCACCCACGGGCGCCCGGATGTGATCTCGATCGGTTTCCTGCTGTCGCTGTGGACCGGGTCGTCGGCCATGGCGACCTACGTCAACACCATCACGATCGCCTACGGCCAGCGCCAGCTGCGATCAGCCGTACGCAGCCGGCTACTGGCACTGCGACTGTACCTGGCCCAGGTGGCCAGCGGTGTGATCCTGTTGCCCTCGCTCGTCCTCGGGCCGGACCTGATCTCGGAACTGCTCGACGCCAACCGCCACCACCTCGTCGGCTGGCTGCTGACGGTCCTGTTCTGGCCGGTGGTCGCGGTCCTCTCCCTGACGATGCTGACCTCGCTGTACCACCTGTCGTTGCCGTCCCGGCGCCCGTGGCGGCGGGCGCTGCCCGGCGCCCTGCTGGCCATGGTGGTCTGGAACGTCGGCAGCTACCTGCTGCGGCTGTACCTGGAAACGGTCTTCGGCAATGAACTGATCTACGGCTCGGTGGCGGCGCCCGTGGCCGCGCTGCTGTTCTTCTACATCACGGCGTTGGCCGTCCTGCTCGGCGCCGAACTGAACGCCGCCATCGACGAGCGCGGTGACCACACCCCGTCACCGGGCCACACGCCGCCGGGCCAGCGGCGGCCGGAGGTTCAGTAGGTGCACGATCCCGCGGTGGCGTCGGTCGTGGCCGTGGCGGCCACCAGGGTGATGGCCGGCCCGGCCGGCCCGCCCAGCGGGCCACCGTCGACGGCCGCGGCGCTCGCGGAGGACGGCCGCCGGCCGGAGAGATCCGCCAGGAAGGCCGCCAGCTTGTTCGGGTCGGTGAGCAGCACGGACTGGCCGCCTGCCTGACCAGGCGACGCCGGGACGGTCTCGAAGCGGACACCCCCGCTGCCCACGCCACGCAGCCGGACGGCCAGTGGCTGCAGGTCGGTCAGGGAGGTGCCGGCGTCGACGGTCACGGACGAGGTGGCCGCGTCCAGCAGGGAAGCCAGCCGGACCGGGTTGACCAGGGTCGAGGTGCTGGTCGCCGACCGGAAGACCACACCGATGAACTGCTGCTGACGCCGGATCCGGTCGAGGTCGCCCTCGGGCAGGCCGTACCGCTGGCGGACGAAGGCCAGCGCCTGCTCGCCGTTGACCCTGTTGTCGCCGACCTGGCCGTGCCAGCCCGACATCTTGTCGTCGAGGTTGCTCCGGCTCCCGTTGGGCAGCGGTTTCACGCACACGGTCACCCCGCCGAGGGCGTCCGTCATCCGTTGGAACCCGATGAAGTCGATCTGCAGGTAGTGGTCGATACGGATCTTCGTCAGCGTCTCGATGGTCCGTACCAGCAGGGACGGCCCGCCCAACGCGAACGCGGCGTTGAGCTTGGACTTCCGCGCGGCGTGGGCGCGGCCGGCGGAGTCGGTGTAGGCGGGGATCGTCACCCACAGGTCCCGGGGGAACGAGGCGAGCGTGGTGGAGCCATCGGCGTCCAGGTGGGCGAGGATCGTGGTGTCCGACCGCTGGCCCTCGACCTCACCGAACTCCCCGTCCGTACCGCTGCGGCTGTCCGAGCCGACGAGCAGGATGTTGCGGGTACCGCCGCCGGCCCCGCCCGGCCGCCGCTCGGTGCCGGGGAAGGCCAGCGACACATGGGTGACCTTGTTGTCATAGTGCCGCAGGGCCAGCCAGCCCCCGCCGGAGACGGCCAGTACGAGGACGGACGCCAGCGCCGCCACGCCGGTGACCAGGCGGCGCCCAGTGGAGCGCCGGGGCGGTAAGGGCTCGGGCGGCGGCTGTGACGGCTGGAACGGCGGCGGCTGCGACGGCGGTGGCTGCTGCCATCCGGGCTGCGGCGGTGGCTGCTGCCACCCGGGAGCCCCGCCCGGGGGCCGGCGCTCCTCAGGCCATCCAGGCCGCCGCCCCGCTCGTCCGGGCCCGTCCGGAGGCCACGTCATGACCACGTCCCCTCGTCCACCCCACCGCTCGCCATCCCTGTCGACGTCCGGTAGCCGTTGGAATGTTCCCGGTCCCGGGTGTCGCGCCCACGACTTCCACCGCCGTCACCGGCGCACCGCCGGATCAACCGAACTCGGCCCGGATCGCGGGGCCGTCCGCGTCGAGTACCGGTTCCGGCGGCCGCCGGGAGTCCTGCGGCCAGTCCGCCATCTTCACCGGATTCCCGGGCAGCGGAAGGCCCCCGGCGTCGACCACCATGCCGCGGAAAACAGCCTGTTCGGAGGAGACCGCCTCCGCCACGTTGTTGATGGGGCCACAGGGTATGCCCGCCGCACCCAGCACTTTCAGCCAATACGCAGCCGGCTGGGCACGAAGAGTCCGCTCCGCTTCCTGCTTGAACGCCTCCCGGGCCGCCAGCCGGGCACTGTTGGTGACGAACCGCGGATCCGTGCCGAGATCCGGGCGGTCCAGCGCGCGGCACAGCCCGGCGAAGAGGCTGTCGTTCGCGGCACAGATCACAATGCTGCGGTCCGCGCAGGCGAACGTGTCGAACGGCGCGATCGAGTAATGTGCGTTGCCGATGCGCGGCGGCGTGACACCGGTCGCCAGATAGGACAGGGCCGCACCCTCGAGCAACGACAGTGTGGCGTCGAACATGGCTATGTCGATATGGGTACCGCGGCCGGTGGCCAGCCGCCCGTACAATGCGGCCCCGATCGCGCCGAAAGCATACAGACCGGCCGCAAGGTCCGCGATCGGGACGCCGGGCTTCACCGGGTCGCTGTCCGGTGACCCGGTGATCGACATAATCCCGGTGGCGGCCTGCACGACCGCGTCGTAGGCCGGCCGGTTTCGCCACGGGCCGGTCCGCCCGAAGCCGGAGATGCTCACGTAAACCAGTCGAGGATTACGTCCCGACAACGTGCCCCAGCCGAGACCGAGCCGGTCCATCACGCCGGGCCGGAAGTTCTCCACCAGCACATCGGCGCGGTCGATGATGGAAAGTAACGTCGCGTGGTCGTCCGGATCCTTCAGATCGAGCGCGATCGACTGTTTGCCGCGGTTCACCCGGGCGAAGTACAGCGACCGGTCGTCCATGAACGGACCGTAGGAGCGGGAGTCATCCCCGTGACCGGGACGTTCCACCTTGATGACCCTCGCCCCGAGATCGGCGAGCATCAGCGTGGACAACGGCCCGGCCAATACCCGGGTGAGATCGACGACAAGAAGGCCATCCATGGGACCCGGCGACATAGGCACTCCTGGGACGCTACCCGCCACGGACCGCCGCGGCCTACCGTTGGAACCATGAGTACGCGCCCGAGTGCTTCCCCGCCTTCTACCGGCAGATCCGAGCAGCCTACCGACAGATCCGGACAGCCGGCCGGCACGTCATCCACCGCTGGTTCCAGCACCGGTTCCAGCGCTGCTCCCAGTTCCAGCGGCGGTTCCGTCACCGGGCCCGCTTCGCCGGCGGGACAGGCCAGCCACGACCAGCAGCCACCTTCCGCCTTCCGCCGATTCATGGCCACCGGCTGGGTGTCCACCGCGGAGCCGACGCCGGCCCGTGACGATGTGGCACAGTACGCGGCCCAGGATGTGGCCCAGTACGCGGCCAAGCGGCGCGCGCTGCTGAGCTCACGATTCCCGGCCGAGACGCTGGTGGTGCCCAGCGGTGGGCTCAAGGTACGGGCGAATGACACCGATTACCCGTTCCGGCCGGGCAGTGATTTCTTCTGGCTGACCGGTTGTCACGAGCCGGACGCCGTGGTGATTCTGCGTCCGAGCCCCGGTGGCGACCACGACGCCGTCCTGTATGTCGCCGACCGCTCGGACCGTTCCACACCGGCCTTCTACACCGACCGGCGCTACGGCGAACTGTGGGTGGGACCACGCGCGGGGGTACGGGAGACGTCGGCGGCTCTCGAGATCACCTGCCGCCCGCTCGACGAGCTCGCCGAGGCGCTGGCCCGGCTGTCACCGGCGACGACCCGGGTGGTACGCGGCCAGGACGAGCAGGTGGACCGCGCGGTCCTGCGGTACACGCCCGCCGGCCGGGAAGCATCCACCCCCGCCGGGACCGACCGGGACACGGAGCTGGCCCAGGTCCTCTCCGAGCTGCGGCTGGTCAAGGACGAGCACGAAACGGCCCTGCTGGAGCAGGCGATCGCCGCCACCGTCCTGGGCTTTTCCGAATGCGTGCGTGAGCTGGACCACGCGATGACACTGCCCAACGGCGAACGGTGGCTGGAGGGCACGTTCTGGCGCCGCGCCCGGGTCGACGGCAACGACGTCGGGTACGGCTCCATCGTCGCCTGCGGCCACCACGCCACCATCCTGCACTGGGTCCGTGACGACGGGCCGGTACGGCCCGGCGACCTCGCGCTGCTGGACATGGGTGTCGAGTCCCGCTCGCTTTACACCGCCGACATCACACGCACGCTTCCCGTGAACGGACATTTCAGCGATGTGCAGCGTCAGGTGTACGACGTGGTCCTCGCGGCCCAGCAGGCCGGAATCGAAGCGGTGCGACCGGGCGCACAGTTCCTCGACCCGCACCGGGCGGCAATGCGGGTGATAGCCGAGGCGCTGCACGGCTGGGGGCTGCTCCCGGTCAGCGTCGAGGAGTCTCTCGCGGAAGACCCCGAAGCACCGAACGCGGGCCTGCATCGCAGGTATACCCTGCACTCCACGTCACACATGTTGGGCCTCGACGTCCACGACTGCGCCCACGCCCGTGACGAAGCTTACCGCGACGGCCCACTCACGGCCGGGATGGTGCTCACGGTCGAGCCGGGGCTGTACTTCCAGCCCAACGACATTACGGTGCCGCCGGAGCTGCGCGGGATCGGGGTGCGGATTGAGGATGACATTCTCGTCACCACCGCGGGCCACCGCAACCTGTCGGCCGCGCTTCCCCGCGCCCGGGGGGAGCTGGAAAACTGGATGGCCCGCCACCGCGGCACCTGAGCCCGGGCATGACCTGGGCGACAGGTTGCGGGCCCGACAACCTGTCGCCCAGAAAACAGCACTGCCACATGCCCCAAATTGGCCATAAGCGGCACCAACCAGGGGCCCGGCCTCTTCCGCGCCGGCACCGCCGTACGACTGACCCCCCGCGTCATGGTCCACCGCTCGGCCGCAGCCGGCCCCGTGCGCCCGCGACCACGCGAAAACAGTTGTGACCGCGTGGGATTCGGGCAACTGGACGAATGCGGCCGAGAGCGGCTCAGTGAGCCTTGTCGTACGCCTCGACGATGTTGGAGGCGATACGACCACGGTCACTGACCGTGTAACCGTTGGCTCGCGCCCACTCACGAATGTCAGCGGTACGGTCGGTGCCGCCGGTACGACGAGAAGCGCCGCGCTGCCCACGGCGGGCGGCAGTTGCCCGGCCACCCGAGCGACGCGCCGCCCCAACGAACGGAGCCAACGACTCACGCAGCTTGGTGGCGTTCTTCTCGGACAGATCGATCTCGTACGAAGCGCCGTCCAGCCCGAACCGAACAGTCTCATCGGCCTCGTGTCCATCGAGATCGTCAATCAACGACACGATGGTCTTCTGCGCCATGCCTCTCTCCTTCAGGTCAGCGAACCGCGGAACTCTTCGAGACTAGTATTACCACGTCATCAGGAAGAACTGTAACTGCTGGTTCGGACACGCGCGACCGCCATCGCCCGCGACATGCCGTCCGCGGCGTCATCGACACCACACAACGTCCCTCAGGTAGACGTGAGTCACGTCTAGCCAAAGCGCTGGAGGCCACCGTCAGGATAAATTTTGATCATGAGTTGTCGCCGAATCACGACTTCCGATCCGAAACGCCGGTGGTCGGCGCAGACAAGGACGTCACGGTCCGGCCGGCAGCGGTGAGCGCCACGCAACGCCATCAAGGATCCCGCACCTGCGAATGCGATACACCACGTATGGGCCGCAGCCGCGCTCATCCGATTCACGGTCTGGTAGTAGAGCTGGCCCGGTAGTAGCGCCCAAGGAGCCACGGTGGATGAGCGGACATGGATCGTCGATGCGGCAAATGTGATAGGAGCCCGCCCGGACGGATGGTGGCGCGATCGCGCGGCCGCCGCCGCACGCCTGCACGGACGCCTGTCCGCGCTGTGCCAGGGGGCCTCCACGCCACGGGCGGCGGCCAGCGAGGATCTGCCGGCCAGGGAGGACCTGCCGGCCGAGGTGATCCTGGTGCTCGAAGGGGCGGCCCGGGCCGGGGTCGCCGCGAGCGGGCGGCCCGGCGCCGGTGAGCCGGGCAACCGGCCCGCCGGGCTCGTTGTCGTCCACGCCCCCGCGGCGGGTGACGACACGATCGTGGCGGCGGCCGCCGCGGCGGTCCAACAGGGACGTGGCGCCGTTGTCGTCATCACCGCGGACCGCGCGCTCCGCGCCCGCGTCCACGCTGTGGGCGCGGCCACGGCGGGGCCAGGATGGCTGTGGGCGCTGCTCGACCGTCCCCGCTAGAACACGCCCGCCAGAACACGCCCGCCAGAACGCGGCCACCCGCTGGGAACAGCCGCCCACGGGAAACAGCGCCCATCGCCCGGACGGCCCGGACGGCCCGGACAGACGCTCAGACGGACGGCTCAGACAGACGGCGCGGTACGCCCCGAATGCTGGAAGACGGGCGTCAGCCGCGCGGAGAACCGGCCGGCACCGGCACCGACCTCAAGGGGAATGCCAAAGCACGCCGACAGCGCCGGGCCGGTCAGGACCGTCTCGACGGGCCCGGCCGCGACCACCCGGCCGGCGCGCAGCAGCAGCGCATGGGTCACACCCGGCGGAATTTCCTCCACGTGGTGGCTGACCATGATGGTCACCGGCGACAGCGGGTCCGCGACCAGCCGGGTCAGCCGCGCCAGCAGGGCCTCACGGGCCCCCAGATCGAGCCCGGCGGCCGGTTCGTCCATCAGCAGTAGCTCGGGGTCGGTCATCAACGCACGCGCAATCTGGACGCGCTTGCGCTCGCCTTCGGACAGGGTGCCGTACCGCCGGTCGGCGAGATTCCGGCAGCCGACCTGGGTGAGCAGCTCAAGGGCCCGCCACCGGTCGTCATCGGTGTATTTCTCGGTGGCCCGCCCGAGCACCGCCCACGCGGCCGTCATGACCACGTCGAGGACGCGTTCGGTGGCCGGCAGGAGGTCCGCGACCGCCGAACTCGCCAGGCCCACCCGGCTGCGCAGGTCGAACGCGTCGACCTCACCGAGCCGGCCGCCGAGCAGGTCGACCGTTCCGCGAGTCGGGAAAACCCGGCTCGCCGCCACCTGGAGCAGGGTTGTCTTCCCGGCGCCGTTCGGCCCGAGAATGACCCAGCGTTCACCGTCGGCAACGGTCCAGTGGATGTCGGAAAGGAGCGTCGCGCCATCCCGCACAACAGTTACCGAGTCCAGGCGCAACACCACGTCTGTCACGGGCCTCACGTTACGCGACCCGTCCCGGCGCGGAGCCGGCCGGGACGGTGTGCCTATCGGGAGGTGACCGACTTCTCAGCAATTCCGCCGCATTCGCGCCGGGCAGGCCGTCACGGCAGCGTCGCAGCACCATCACAGCAGTGTCACGGCA
>NZ_CAKKTL010000186.1:0-1530 GCF_920664355.1 Protofrankia sp. CiP1_Cm_nod2 | reverse complement strand
CGGCAGCATCACGGAAGTGTCACGGCAGCGGAGGCGCGGCGATCTCCGCCCACACGACCTTGCCGTCGCCGACCGACCTGGTCCCCCAGCGGGACGCGATGAGCGAGACCAGCTCGAGGCCCCGGCCGCCTTCGTCGTCGAAGTCGGCGTGCCGGCGCCGGGGCAGCCGCGGGTCACGGTCGGAAACCTCCACGATCACCCGGGACCCGGTCCGGCGCAGCCGCACGGACAGTGGGGACCGGCCGTGCACCAGCGCGTTGGTGACCAGCTCCGACATCAGCAGGACCACGGAGTCGACGGTGTCGGCGTCCACCGACCACGTCCGCAGCAGGTCGCAGGCGCGTCCCCGGGCCGCGCCGAGGCCGGCCGGCCCGTCGGGGACCGTGATGTCGGCGTAGCGGGTCGCCCCGCCCGCGTCGGTGTCGGGCAGCCCCACCAGCAGCAGGGCCACGTCGTCGTCATGGCCGGCGTCCCGGCCGAGGGCCTCCAGGGCCTGGTCGGCCCGTCTGCCCAGGGAGCCGTCCTGCCGGGCGAGCACCGCGGCCAGGTCCGAGACGCCGGCGTCGATGTCACGCTCCCGGCTCTCCACCAGCCCGTCGGTGAACAGGACCAGCAGCGCCCCCCGGTGCAGCCGGACGGTGTACTCCTTGACGTCGCCGCGGCCGAGCCCGAGCGGGGTGCCGACCTCCATGTACAGCCGCGACACCAGGCCGTCGGGGGCCACCACCAACGGCGGCGGGTGCCCCGCGTTCGCCAGCGTCAACAGGCCCGTGTGCGGCTCGATGACGCCGTAGATGCAGGTGGCGATCTGGCCCTCGTCGATCTCGCTGACCACGCCGTCGAGCAGGGCCAGCACCTCGTACGGGGACAGCTCCAGGCGGGCGCAGGTCCGCACCGCGGTCCGCAGCTGGCCCATGATCGCCGCGGCCCGGACCCCGCGGCCCATGACGTCACCGATGACCAGGCCCACCCGGCCCGCGCCGAGGTCGATCACGTCGAACCAGTCCCCGCCGACCTCGGTGTCCTCGACCCCGGGCACGTAGCGGGCGGCGATCTCCAGCCCCTCCGGCTCGACCACGGTCGGTGGCAGCAGGCTGCGCTGCAGGGTCAGCGCGGTGTCCCGGCTGCGCCGGTAGAGCTCCGCGTGCTCGACCGCGACCGCCGCGCGGGCCGCGAGCTCCTCGAGGAAGGCCACGTCGGCCTCGGTGTACGGCGGCCGGTCGCCGGCGGCCATCAGGCTGACCACACCAGCCACCTGGCCGCGCAGGACCAGCGGCACGGCGGCGAGGGTGTGCGCGCCGACATGCCCCATCCAGCGCGCCATGTCGGTGGACGACAGCCAGGAGGCGCCGGCCAGCGGGGCGATGTGCCCACGCCCGGTGAGCGCGGCGAGGTTGACCGGGCTGTCCCGCGGCCACCGGCCCGTCCGGGCCCGGGGTATCGGCAGCTGGGTCAGGCCGGGGCGCACCGACACGACCGCCCGCCGCAGCACCGGCGCCCCGGCCGGGCCGGCGTCCGGGCCAGCCGGGG
>NZ_CAKKTL010000185.1:0-10250 GCF_920664355.1 Protofrankia sp. CiP1_Cm_nod2 | reverse complement strand
AAAGACGGCATACGAGTTTGCCTCTTGTCTCGTGGGCTCGGAGATGTGTATAAGAGCCAGGCCCGTGGCGTTGGGCCACGACCGCCCGGGCGCCCGCCGCACCCCCGGCCCGTGATCGGGCGTCGCGGGCATCCCGGGCGTCCGGGGTGTTCCGGAGGCTGCCCGCGGCCCGCACGCAGGGTCTCCGGATCGCCCACAGGCGTCGTGCGGGTAACCCCTGCGTACGGGGGTTCGATGGAAAGCTGTTCGGGACGCTGCGCGGATGCCAGGGGCCACCCCGCGTCCTTCTGGCCGATACGCCAGGTAGACTCAGGAGACGCTTCTCGCGTTATGCGCAGTTGAGGACGAGGGGACATACCGCGTGGCCTACGACGCAAGTTCGATCAAGGTTCTTGAGGGTCTCGACGCGGTTCGCAAGCGTCCGGGTATGTACATCGGCTCCACCGGCGAGCGTGGTCTCCATCATCTCGTCTACGAGGTTGTGGACAACGCTGTGGACGAAGCGCTGGCCGGCTACTGCGACACGATCGGTGTGACCCTGCTCGCCGACGGCGGTGTCCGGGTCTCCGACAACGGCCGTGGCATCCCGGTAGGCGAGCATCCGACGGAGAAGCGCCCGGCGGTCGAGGTCGTCCTGACCACGCTGCACGCCGGGGGGAAGTTCGACGGCAAGTCGTACGCGGTCTCCGGCGGTCTGCACGGCGTCGGCGTGAGCGTGGTGAACGCCCTGTCCACCCGGCTCGAGGTGGAGATCCGCCGGGAGGGCTTCACCTGGTTCCAGCCGTACGAGAACACCCGTCCGGCCGCGCCGCTGGCCAAGGGCTCCCCCACCAGGAAGACCGGTACGACCGTCACCTTCTGGGCCGACGACACGATCTTCGAGACGACCGACTACAAGTACGAGATCCTCTCCCGCCGGCTGCAGGAGATGGCGTTCCTGAACAAGGGGCTGACGATCAACCTGCGGGACGAGCGTCCCGAGGAGCCCCTCGCGGTCACCTACCGCTACGCCGGCGGGCTCGTCGACTTCGTCGAGCACCTCAACGCCAGCAAGGACCCGATCCACAAGACCGTCATCTCGCTGGACTCCAAGGGCACCGGCATCGAGGCCGAGCTCGCGATGCAGTGGAACGCCGGCTACAACGAGTCGGTCTACACGTTCGCCAACACCATCAACACCCACGAGGGCGGCACCCACGAGGAGGGCTTCCGCGCGGCGCTGACCAGCGCGGTCAACGCCTACGCCAAGGACCAGAACCTGCTCAAGCCCCCGAAGGCCAACGGCAAGAACCCTGACGAGCGCCTCGCCGGCGACGACATCCGCGAGGGCCTGACCGCGATCATCTCGGTGAAGCTGGCGCAGCCGCAGTTCGAGGGCCAGACCAAGACGAAGCTCGGCAACAGCGAGGCCAAGCGGTTCGTCCAGGAGATGTGCTATTCGGCGCTCAAGGACTGGCTCGAGGCCAACCGGGTCGAGGCCCGGGCGATCGTCAGCAAGGCGCTGGACGCCCAGCGGGCGCGGATCGCCGCCCGTGCCGCCCGCGACCTGACCAGGCGCAAGGGCCTGCTCGGCGGCACCGGCCTGCCCGGCAAGCTCGCCGACTGCCAGTACACCGACCCGGAGCGCTGCGAGCTCTACATCGTCGAGGGTGATTCGGCCGGCGGCTCGGCCAAGGGCGGCCGGGACTCGAAGTTCCAGGCGATCCTCCCGCTGCGCGGGAAGATCCTCAACGTGGAGAAGGCCCGCATCGACCGGGTGCTGAAGAACACCGAGGTCCAGGCGCTGATCCAGGCGCTCGGCTGCGGCATCCACGACGACTTCGACGCCAGCAAGCTCCGCTATCACAAGATCGTCCTGATGGCGGACGCGGACGTCGACGGCCAGCACATCCGCACGCTGCTGCTGACACTGCTGTTCCGGTTCATGCGCCCGCTGGTCGAGGCCGGCTACGTCTTCCTCGCCCAGCCGCCCCTTTACAAGATCAAATGGGGCCGGGAGGACTGGCAGTACGCCTACTCCGACCGGGAGCGCGACGGCCTGATCGAGCACGGCATCGAGGCCGGCCGCAAACTGCCCAAGGACGCCATCCAGCGCTTCAAGGGCCTCGGCGAGATGAACGCCACCGAGCTGTGGGACACCACCATGGACCCGGACCGCCGCATCCTGCTGCAGGTGACCCTGGACGACGCCGCCGTGGCGGACGAGCTGTTCTCCGTCCTGATGGGCGAGGACGTCGACGCCCGGCGCTCCTTCATCCAGCGCAACGCCAAGGACGTCCGTTTTCTTGACATCTGACCGGCCGCGGGGCGCGCGGCCGCGGGCGCCGCGGCGAGCTGGCCGGCGGCGGTCCGTCGGCTCGGCACCCCGGATGTCCGGTTACAGACAGTTTGTACCATGTACGGCTGACCACCCGCACCATCCCTGTATGGAAGGACCCGCGTGACCGACGTACTACCTCCGCCGCCCGGCGACCGGGTCGAGCCCATCGGCATCGAAGTCGAGATGCAGCGGTCGTACCTCGACTACGCGATGTCGGTCATCGTCGGCCGGGCGCTGCCCGAGGTCCGGGACGGCCTCAAGCCGGTGCACCGCCGCGTCCTGTACGCGATGTACGACGGTGGTTACCGCCCGGACCGGGGCTACTTCAAGTGTTCGCGCGTCGTCGGTGACGTCATGGGTAACTACCACCCGCACGGCGACTCGGCGATCTACGATACCCTGGTGCGGCTCGCCCAGCCCTGGTCGCTGCGCTACCCGCTGGTCGACGGTAACGGCAACTTCGGCTCCCCGGGCAACGACCCGCCGGCCGCCATGCGCTACACCGAGTCACGGCTGGCGCCGCTGGCCATGGAGATGCTGCGCGACATCGACCAGGACACGGTCGACTTCGCCCCGAACTACGACGGCCGCTCGCAGGAACCGACGATCCTGCCCAGCCGTTTCCCGAACCTGCTGGTCAACGGCGCCGGCGGCATCGCCGTCGGGATGGCCACCAACATCCCCCCGCACAACCTGCGGGAGGTCGCCGACGGCGTGAAGTGGTTCCTCGCGCACCCGGACGCCAGCGACCCCGAGCTGCTCGAGGCCCTGCTCGATCTGATCAAGGGGCCGGACTTCCCCACCGCCGGCCTCATCGTCGGCCGCCAGGGCATCGAGGACGCCTACCGCACCGGCCGCGGCAGCATCCGGATGCGGGCGGTGGTGCAGGTCGAGGAGAACAAGGGCCGCACCCAGCTCGTCGTCACCGAACTGCCGTACCAGGTCAACCCGGACAACCTCGCGGAGAAGATCGCCGAGCTGGTCCGGGACAACCGCATCAGCGGGATCTCCGACATCCGGGACGAGACCTCCGCGCGTACCGGCCAGCGCCTGATCATCGATCTCAAGCGGGACGCGGTCGCGAAGGTCGTCCTGAACAACCTGTACAAGCACACCCAGCTGCAGGACACCTTCGGCGTGAACATGCTGGCGATCGTCGACGGGGTGCCGCGCACCCTGCGGCTGGACCAGATGGTGCGGTACTACGTCGACCACCAGGTCGACGTGATCGTCCGGCGGACCCGCTACCAGCTGCGCAAGGCCCGCGAACGCCTGCACGTGCTCGAGGGCCTGCTGATCGCCCTCGACCACCTGGACGAGGTGATCAACCTTATCCGCAACGCCGAGTCGGCGGACGCCGCGCGCGGACAGCTGATGGACCGGTTCTCCCTGTCGGAGATCCAGGCGGTCGCCATCCTGGACATGCAGCTGCGCCGGCTCGCCGCACTCGAGCGTCAGAAGATCATCGACGAGGCGGCCGAGCTGCGGGCGAAGATCGCCGAGCTCGAGGCGATCCTGGCCTCACCGGCCCGCCAGCGGGAGATCATCGGCGAGGAGCTCACCGAGATCGTCGACCGGTTCGGCGACGAGCGGCGGACCAGGCTCGTCCCGTTCGAGGGCGACATGTCCGTCGAGGACCTCATCGCCCGCGAGGACGTCGTCGTCACCGTCACCCGCGGCGGCTACGCCAAGCGCACCAAGACCGACCTGTACCGCTCACAGCGCCGCGGCGGCAAGGGCGTCCAGGGCGCGGCCCTGCGCGAGGACGACATCGTCGAGCACTTCTTCGTCACCACCACCCATCACTGGCTGCTGTTCTTCACCAACAAGGGACGGGTGTACCGGGCCAAGGCGCACGAGCTGCCCGAGCAGGCCCGCACCGCCAAGGGCCAGCACGTGGCGAACATCCTCGCGTTCGGCCAGGACGAGCGCATCGCCGAGGTCATGGCGATCAAGGACTATGAGGCGGCCCCGTACCTGGTGCTTGCGACCAGGCGGGGGCTGTGCAAGAAGACCGCGCTGGCCGAGTTCGACTCCAACCGCTCCGGCGGCCTCGTCGCGATCAACCTGCGGGACGACGACGAGCTCATCGCCGCCCGGCTCGTCTCCGCCGGCGACGACCTGTTGCTGGTCAGCCGGCAGGCGCAGTCCATCCGCTTCCACGCCGACGACGAGCAGCTGCGCCCGATGGGGCGGGCCACCTCCGGCGTCATCGGGATGCGTTTCGACAGCGACGACGAGCTGCTCGCGATGGAGGTCGTCCCGCCGGAGTCGGAGGCGAACCTGCTCGTCGCCACCAGCGGCGGCTACGCCAAGCAGACGTCGCTGGGCGAGTACCCGGTGCAGGGGCGTGGCGGCAAGGGCGTCCTCACCGCGAAGATCGTCTCTACCCGTGGTGGCCTGGTCGGCGCACTCGTGGTCAGCCCGGACGACCAGCTCTACGCGATCACGTCCAACGGTGGTGTGCTGCGGACGATCGCGCGCGACGTCCGCCGGGCCCAGCGGCAGACCATGGGGGTCCGTCTCATCGATCTCGAAGCCGGCGTACAGGTCGTCGGAGTAGCACGTAATGCCGATGCGGAAGACAACGCCAACGGCGGGCCGACAGCCGCTCCCGGCGGGGGAAACCCGGCCTGAGGACGGATGACCGGCGGCCGGGCGGCAAGGCGGGAGATGGACCGTGAGCGACAGCGACGACGACCGGACCACCCGGTCACCGGCCTTCCGTGGATCTTCTCCGCCGCGGCCGGAGCAACAGCCCGAACGGGCCGGGGAACCCCGTAACGACCAGCGCGCCGCGTCGGGCCAGGCCCGCTCCGGCCCGGGCGCGACAAAACCCGCGACGTCCTCCACATCCTCCACGTTCCCGACGCCTCCGGCGCCGGGAACATCATCGGGCTCCGGGGCCGGGACAGGCCCCGCAGCGGCCCCGGAGCCGCAGGACGACGGGACACAGGCGCAGAAGCCGGCCTCGGTGCTGCGGGAACTGCGGATGCCGCGGGAGACCCGAGGCAGCCGGGACACCCGCGGCGCCAGAACCACGCAGCGTGCGGCCCCCGGCCCGTCGGCGTCCCCGTCCCCCCGGCCGGCCGCGCCGAGGACGGACACCGGCTCCCAGCCCGGCCGGGGGGACGGGAAGACGGCGGCCACCGGCCCGAACACCGCTACCAGACGCCAGGCTCCGGCTCGGCCCGGGAGCTCCACCGCCGCCTCGGCGCCTTCTTCGGGCCTGTCGGGCACCGCGGGCCCGCGGCCGGGCGTGTCGTCCGCGTCGGCATCGCCGACGTCGGCCGCCGCTGGTTCGACAGGCCTGGCCGGGCCTGCCACCAGCGCGTCGAGAGGGGCACGCGGGCCACGCCCGACCACGTCCGGCAGCGTGGACGGCGCCGCGTCCGGCGAACCGGCCGCACCGCGTCCAGCGGCAGGATCTCCCACCGTGACCGACAGCGTCGACACGGAGGCCATCGCCCTGGCGTCCGCTTCGACCTCCACCGGCGGGCGGCCCCGCTCCGACTCGGACACGATCTCGCTGCGCCGGCCGGCGAAGAAAACCGGCGGCTCAACCGGTACCGGCGTGTCGCCGGCCGCCCGTCCGGCAACTGACGGCCAGGTCACGCGCGCCGCGCCGGGCGGGGATGCTGGTGGTGTGGGACAGTCGAAACGTGGACCGGCGGCCGCGGCGGCGCGGGCCCCGGAGACGGAGGCCTTCAAACGGGTGGACGGTGGACATCCACGCAGTGACGATCGGGCAGCGCCCGCATCATCTGATCGTCGTGCCACAACGGGCCCACTGGCGCGTGGCGGGGGCACCGGCACTCGGGATCCCCTCGTGAAGCGGCCAGCCGACCCCTCCGGCGCGGGCGCGTCCGGCACCTCCCAGGTCCCCGTGCGGGAACGGGGCGGGGTGAAGGAGCCGGCGGCCACCGGGCCGATGACAGGCACCGCCACCGGGCCGTCCACCATGCGCCCACCCGGGCAGGGACGGCGGGCCCGGCTGCGCATCACCCGGGTCAACCCCATGTCGGTGGCCCAGCTGACGTTCGCGTTCTCCCTCTGCGTGTTCGTCGTACTGATGATCGCCGCTGCCGTGCTGTGGTTCGTGCTGAACTCGATCGGCGTCTTCGACAGTGTCGTGGAAGCGGCGGACACGCTCACCGACGGCAGCAACGGCGGCGTACGCGCCTGGTTGTCGTTCACCAGAGCCATGGAGATCGGCCTGCTCGTCGGCGCGATCAACGTGATCCTGATGACGGCACTGGCGACCCTGGGCGCGCTACTCTACAACCTGTGCACCGAGATGGTCGGCGGTATCGAAGTCACCCTGGGCGACTAGCCGCGACACGTCGACCCCTGACGGGCTTCCAGCCCGGGTGCCTGCCCGAACATCCCACGCATCCGGTACTGTGGAGCCCAGCAAGGACCTGTAGCTCAGTCGGTCAGAGCGCTTCCCTGATAAGGAAGAGGCCGGTGGTTCAAGTCCACCCAGGTCCACCCTTACGCCGCAGGCTTTTCTCCCTCACTTTCTTCTTCGACCAGCGGCGATTCTTCCTCCTCGTGCACGGATTCGTGCACCGGCCCGTCCAAAACCGGCTCTGCCGGACCGAAAATCGCCTCCGCGACGAGGCGCGCGGCGGCAGCGTCCATACCCGCGATCACATGGCTGTAGATCTTCAGCGTGAACGCGACGTCGGCATGCCCGAGCCGTTCCGACACGATCTTCGGGTGGACGTCGGACTTCAGCGCGGCCGTGGCGTAGCTGTGTCGGACGTCGTGTAGCCGGATCACCGGCAGCCCGGCGGCCCTGGCGTGCTTCTGGAACCGGTCGGTCACCGTGTCCGGGTGGATCTCGCTACCGTCCGGCCAGCAGAACAGCAGATCGGTGGTGTGCCCGACCTGCTTCCGCTCCTCCTCCCAGATCTCGATATGCGCGCGCAGCGCGGCCAGCGTCAGCGGATCGAGCGCTCGGGGACGCTGCCCGGACTCGGTCTTCGTCTCCGACTCCACGGCCCGGCCGTCGACGACCACCCGTGGCACGGCCGGGACGACCGTGGCCGCCTTCAGGTCGATGTCCTCGCGGCGCAGCCCGACCACCTCACCCCGGCGCATGCCCGTGGTCACCACCAGCAGATACAGCGCGTAGAGCCGATCACCCCGGATGTACTCGACGAACGCGCGCAGCTGCTCCGGTGTCCACACCGTGGGCCGGCGCCGGCCCACCCGCGGTGGTTGCGCGTCCTCCGCCACGTTGCGCGCCACGTAGTCCCACCTCACCGCATCCGCCAGCGCGCGGTGCAACATCCGGTGCACCGTCGCCACCGTCGACGGCGACAGGCCCGGCTTCTGCTCCGCCCGCCGATGCACCCGACCCTCATCGAGCAGGTGCGCGTACAACAGGTTCAGCCGCACCGGCGTGAGCTCCCGCAACGCGGTCTCCCCGATGATCGGCGTGACGTAGGCCCGGAGCAGGTTGCCGTACTTCACCCACGTCGTGGGGCGCATCCCCGCCTTCATCGCCGCGTGCCACTCGTCCAGGAACGCCCCGACGGTACGGCGGGACACCTTCACGTGCCGGCCCGACTCGTAGGCAGCGATCGAATCCCGCAACGCCTTCTCCGCCTCTTTGCGGGTCGCGAACCCGCCCCGGCCGGTCTGCCGCCGCTTGCCAGTCAGCGAATCCGGATCGACGTCGTGCCGGTAGGCCCACTTACCGTCCTTGCGGTAGGCGCTGCCCTTCATGCGGCCGCTCCGTCCGGGGTCAGGATCGCGCGCAGACCGGCGGTGACGATGAAGACCCGGCCCCCGAGCCGGCGGGAGGGCAGTTCCCCGGACGAGGTCAGCCGGTAGGCGCCGGCCCGGGAGAGACCCAGCAGCCCGGCCGCCCGCTCCACCGAGATCAGTGCGGGCAGGCCGTCGAGCGGGTCGGGGCCCGCCGGTGCCGTGGTGGCCGGGACGGCGGCCAGGCGCGGCCGGGCCTGTTCCGCCAGGTAGGCGTCCAGCCGGTCGGCGAGTGCCCGCAGCTCCGCGGGCAACGTGGCGATGTGGTCCGGCGTGGCCTCACCGGCGGCGGACTCCCGGGGCGGGATGCGAAAAGGCATTCTGGGTGTGCTCCTTGTCGGGGAGTGCGTCCCGGCGCGGTTGCTTGGCATGCGAGGCGTCGGGGCGCGACGGCGGAAATGTCGTCGGGCCGGCCGGCAGGTGGCGGTCATGCTGTCTGTCGGCCGGTTCGAGTGGCCTCGCGGCGTGAGCGGGCTTGGTCGGCGGCCATGTCGGCGAGCATCCGGTCGCCGGTGCGGGCGTAGCCGGACGCCTGGTACCGCCAGGCGGCGAGGGTGATGACTTGGTCGTCGTCTTCCGGCCGGCCCCAGGCGTCGAGCGGGGTGCGTTCCTCGCCGGTACGGGTATGGGTGCGGGCCCAGGTACGGCGGCGTTCCCGGCAGGCGGCGAAGGTCGTGGAATAGGTCCGGCTTTTGGTGATCCAATGGCCGTTGAAGCCGAATTGGTGGGCCCACCGGTCCATGCCGAGGTCGGCGAAGTCGGCGCGTAGCGCCAGCCGCCAGGACGCCCGGACGAGTTCGGCGTGATGGTCCGGGAGCAGCAGGAGCCGGGTGGTCAGGTCGTCGGGGGTGCGGATGCGGCTGTCGAGGGCGCCGGAGGTGGTGACGGATTTCGTGACGTACTTGGCGAGGTAGTTGCCGACGGTGGCGGGGGTGAGGTCGCCGCCGTCGACGGTGAGGGGGCGGGTGTCGGCCTGGTCGCCCCAGCGGGCGGCGAGCATCGGCGGGCGGGGTGTCGGGGTGGGGACGAGGCGGGTGGGCAGGGTGTAGCGGTGCGGGTCGGGGCAGGGCTGTTCGGCGCGGCGGACCGCCCAGCGCCAGCAGGCCGCGAGTAGCTCGGCGGTGGCCCAGGCCGGTGGGGGTGCCCAGTAGCCGCGGTGGGTGGTGGCGTCGTCGAGGCGGAGGACGGCGTGGAAGTGGACCGCGCCGCGGGCCTGCATTTCGGCGACTTTGATGTAGCTGATCCGGACCTGGCGGCGGGTTTTTCGTTCGGTGCGGTCGGTGAGGAAGGCGAGGCGCCGGTAGGTCAGGTCGATGGTGCGTTTCCATAGCCGGGCGGCGTGGCGGTTCCAGACGACCAGGCCGGCGAGGTCGTAGCAGTCCAGGCAGATCGGGGCGCCGATGCGGGGGTCGTCGTCGGGGTGGACGAGGTGGCAGCCGCGGGGGCGGCCGTGGGGGCAGCGGCCGGGGTAGGGCCGGCAGACCTGGGCGGGGCCGTGGTTGGCCCGGCGGGAGTGCACCGGGCCGAACGACGGGGCGGTCACGGTGACGAACAGCCCGGGATGCTGGGCGATCGTGTCGGGAATCTCCAGGCCACCGGCGAGACCGGCGTGGACGATCTGCCAGGCGTCCCCGGCGTACAGGTACGAGCAGGACGGGCAGACGGTGGCCCGCCGGTTTCCGCAGGGCACGAGGATGGTGCCGTCCGGCAGGGCGGCGGAGTCGAAGGTCCGGCGGATTTCCCCGGTCGCGGTGTCGGCCTGGTCGATGGTGCCGGCCAGGCGGATCGGGTGCGCGCAGCCGTTGACGCGCCGGATCTGGTCCCACAGCGTGGAAAACGTGCCGTCGGCGATCCGGTCGGCGGCAGCGGTGAGAAGGTCGGGAACCACGGGAAGCGCTCTCTTCTTGGCCGGGAAACGACCGCTCGGCATGGTTTCCCTTCCCATCCCGGACAGGGCATGGAAAAGGGAAAGTGGCGAGGAAGGGACCGAGAAGAGAGTTTTTTATGTTTTATGCCGCGCATGACGGAAGGGCCGCCACGGCCCGACCCTACGCTTCAGGCTGCACACCACGACGTGCGCAAGATTTTGTGTTGTGTGGTCCCACCGACGCCAACGGCCGGACGGGTCGGGCTGTTCCGAACCTTCGGTCAAGGG
>NZ_CAKKTL010000184.1:0-10320 GCF_920664355.1 Protofrankia sp. CiP1_Cm_nod2 | reverse complement strand
CGATTCTCAGGAACCTCCTCGACCCGTTCCCGTCGCCCGCGCTGGCGGTGGCCGGCGGCGGCGAACCAGCCGGCCTGATCACCGGGCGTATTCTGAGAACAGAAGCCGGTACGTCCCGTGGCGTCGCACGCGTGTGGACACCACCGGTCCGCAGCCTGGAAAATCCGCACACCATACGATTCAGTCAGGAGAACGTGAAACCGCGGACACACGATGGCATAACCATCCCCAAACTGGTGGAGAGCATGCGGACCGAGGGCTGGAAGGGCAATCCCATCGACGTCGTCGAACTCCCCGACAAGTCGCTGCTGAGCATCGACAACCGCCGCCTCCTCGCCGCCCGCGAAGCAGGAATAGACGTCCCAGTCATACGCCACCACCCCGACGAGCCCTTCCCTGAAAAACGAGGGAAGTCGATATTTTTCAGACCGAACCACAGTATCCGCCAGCTGCCGGACGGCAGCCTTGTCCGCGGTGGAACGGAGGGCGAAATCTTATACAAGAAAAAGGACAATCCGCTGACCTGGGGCGAAGCCGCCTTGTTCCGCGCCGCCCGCCAACCGAAAAATCCCGACGGTTCACAGTTCCCCCTGACGGGGCGCCTGGAACCACCGAGAATCTTGGCCGGAAAATGAAAAACCGTTCGGGTGTGCCGCCCCTTCCAATGCTCATAGAATGTTTTGCGAGCTATCTTCGGGATCTGACGGGCAAACGTTCTGTGGACGAACTTCTTGTCGCCCTGGAGGCGAACGGGTTGTACCTCGAGCGCGACCTGCTCCAGGCCCGCGGGGACGGCCTGACGAGATATCTGCCCGCGCCGGAGTCGGCCGGGATCTGGAGTGGCCGGCGCTGCTGGCTGGGCTGGTACCCCCCGGACACCGGCGAAGCCTCGGCTGGTGATCTGTGGTTCGACCCGGTCGAGATCTCGCTGATGGTCCTGATCCCGCAGACCCAGGAGGATCTCGCGGAACTCGCCGAGCTCCCGCCGCGTTTCCTGGCGCGGCACACGCCGTTTGTCGGATGGGTCGCCGTTCGGCAGATGGCGGTCTGGCAGGCGATGGGATGTGCGCTGGTGGCCGGCCGCGACCTGCGGGTCGACACGGAGGCCGGCCTGCCGCATGCGGCTGTCGCCGGGGTGCCGCCGGCGCTGGCGTGGGACATCGCTCTCTTCCTCGGCAAGGCGACCTGCGACCCGGACTACTGGGAGGCCGCCCATGAGGCGCTGTCGGCGGAAGAACTCGCGGGCATGTGGCCGGAGGACGCCCCGGAGCACGCCGGCGAGGTGAACTCCGGATTCTGGATCGTCGTCGGGCGCGACGACGTCCTGGCCGGCACCCCGTGGGACAACGACCTGGGCGACAATTTCCCATCCCTTGATGCGTCTTACCCTGCGCCGGGCGTCCGCTTCCGGACCGCCGTCTCCAGCCAGCTGGGAATAACAGATCCGGAAGAGGATGACGAACCGGGCGCTGTCATCGACCGTCGGCGGGCTGCCATGACCGAGGGCGGGCGAACGCGGTGATCGATCCGTGCATCCGGCGGGCCGCTGTCCTGACGGTCGCGGAGCGGCTGCGCAAGCAGGGGTGGAGCGGTGGGCCGCTGCACGCGGTGGGGCTGCCCGACGGCACGAAGGTCACCCTGCAGAACCTCCTGCTCGCCGCCGCGCGCGAGGCCGGCCTCCATCAGATCCCCACCCTCACCCACCATCCGGACGAGCCGCTGCCGCTCCTCATGGCCAGGGACTTCGTGCTCATCCGGCCGATCCGTGAGCTGGCGGACGGGCGGTGCGTGGTCGGCGGCCGGGCGGGGCGGGTGCTGTTCCGCCGGGGGCTCCGCGCGGCGACATACGGCGAGGCCGCGCTGTTCCGTGCCGTCGGCCAGCCGGACATTCCCGATGGCGCCCCGGTGCCCTTCCCGTGGACGGCCGCCATGAGCCCGAGAGAAAACCGGACATGAGAGAAGGCCAGCAATGAGAGAAGGCCGGGAATGACCGGCACGCTGGACGACGCCTACGCCGATCACCTACGGCTGTGGGCGGCCGGGTCGGCATCGCCCCGGCTGGTGGACGCGCTCGTACACGGCGGCGAGCCGGCCGAAGCCGAACTGCTACGGGCGTACCTCACCACCGGCGACCACTGGATGGACAGGCCGCGGACGTCGGGCGTGTGGCATGACCGGGCATGCTGGATCGGCGCCAGGCCGCCGGCGACGGCCCGCGGCGGTGACCTCTGGTTCGACGTGGTGGAAGTGGCCCTCATGGTGCTGATACCACGTCCGGAGACGGAGCTGGCGGCTTTCTCCGCCGAGGAGTGGCAGGCCCTGACCGCGTGTGTGGGCTGGCTGTCGACCAGACCGGTCCGGCGGTGGCAGTTCCTGGGCTTCGCGTCCGTCACCGGCCTGGACCCCGGGCGGACGATCGGCTCGTCCGCGTATGCCATGGGCGCCCGCGGCGCCTGGGCCGACCGGTACGCCGGGTACTTCGGCAAGAGCCTGCCCGGCTGGGACAGCTGGTGGGGGGCGTCCTGCGCGCTCGGTGATGAAATCATCAACACCATGTGGCCGGCGGACATCCCGGAGATCGGGTTTCGTGTCGCGGAGGACGCGATGGCGCTTCTGGGCCGTGCCCGCGCGCTCCTGACGGACCAGGATCCGGATGGCCCGTTCCCGCTGGGTGAACGTTTTGCCGTCACGGACCGCTACTGGCTGCCGGGCATGCGGTTCCGGACGGAGCTGAGCGCCCAGCTCGGCCTCCTGCCGGCCGACCGGGGAGAAAACGGGAACATGCCCGTACTCGCCCGGCCATGAACGGGAAGGCCGCGGGGGTCATATGCCGGCCGCGTGCATGCCGCGTAGCTCTTTTTTCAGTTCGGCGATCTCGTCGCGTAGCCGGGCGGCGAGCTCGAACTGGAGCTCCTTGGCCGCCTCGTGCATCTGGTCGTCGAGCTGGCGGATGAGCTGCGCCAGGTCGGCGCTGGGCATACCGGCCAGCTCGGCCGCGTGCCGCCCGACCACACCGTCACGGCCCGCCTTCGACGACATCCCGGGCCCCGGCACCTTCCCGCGGGAGCGGGCGCGGCCGCCACCGCCGATGGCCTCACCCTCGGCGCTCTCCCGGACGAGGTCGTCCAGGATGTCGATGACCTTCTTGCGCAGCGGCTGCGGGTCCACTCCCCGTTCGGCGTTGTAGGCGATCTGCTTCGCGCGCCGCCGGTTCGTCTCCTCGATGGCCCGCCGCATCGACGGGGTCACCTTGTCGGCGTACATGTGTACCTGGCCGGAGACGTTGCGCGCGGCCCGGCCGATGGTCTGGATCAGCGACTTGTCCGACCGCAGGAAGCCCTCCTTGTCGGCGTCCAGGATGGACACCAGCGACACCTCGGGCAGGTCCAGCCCCTCCCGCAGCAGGTTGATGCCGACCAGCACGTCGAACTCGCCCCTGCGCAGGCCGGTGAGCAGCTCGACGCGGCGCAGCGTGTCGATGTCGCTGTGCAGGTAGCGGACCCGGATGCCGAGCTCGAGCAGGTAGTCGGTGAGGTCCTCGGCCATCTTCTTGGTCAGCGTCGTGACCAGCACCCGCTCGTCGCGTCCGGCGCGGGCGCGGATCTCGCCGACGAGGTCGTCGATCTGCCCCCTGGTCGGTTTGAGCACGACCTCCGGGTCGAGCAGGCCGGTCGGCCGGATGATCTGCTCGACCACGCCGTCGGCGCGGGAGAGCTCGTACGGCCCGGGGGTCGCCGACAGGTACACCGTCTGGCCGATACGGGCGCAGAACTCCTCCCAGCGCAGCGGCCGGTTGTCCATCGCGCTGGGCAGCCGGAAACCGTGCTCGACCAGGTTGCGCTTGCGCGACATGTCGCCCTCGAACATCCCGCCGATCTGCGGGACCGTGTTGTGCGACTCGTCGATCACCAGCAGGAAGTCGTCCGGGAAATAGTCCAGCAGGGTGTGCGGTGGGCTGCCGGCGGCCCGGCCGTCGATGTGCCGGGAGTAGTTCTCGATACCCGAGCAGAAACCGACCTGGCGCATCATCTCGATGTCGTAGGTGGTGCGCATCCGCAGCCGCTGGGCCTCCAGCAGCCTGCTCTGGCGTTCCATCTCGGCGAGCCGGTCGGTGAGCTCCGTCTCGATGCCCGCGATCGCCCGTTCCATGCGTTGCGGGCCGGCCACGTAGTGGGTGGCGGGGAAGACGAAGACATCCCGCGCCTCCCGGACGATCTCACCGGTGAGCGGGTGCAGGTAGGCCAGCCGTTCGATCTCGTCGCCGAACATCTCGATGCGGACGGCGAGCTCCTCGTAGACGGGGAACACCTCGACGGTGTCGCCGCGGACCCGGAACGTCCCCCGGGTGAAGGCGATGTCGTTGCGGGCGTACTGGATGTCGACGAACCGGCGCAGCAGCCTGTCGCGCTCGATCTCCTCCCCGACCCGCAGCCGGACCATGCGCTCGATGTACTCCTCGGGGGTGCCCAGGCCGTAGATGCAGCTCACGCTCGCCACGACCACCACGTCCCTGCGGGTGAGCAGGCTCATCGTGGCCGAGTGGCGCAGCCGCTCGACCTCCTCGTTGACCGAGGAGTCCTTCTCGATGTAGGTGTCGGTCTGGGCGATGTACGCCTCGGGCTGGTAGTAGTCGTAGTACGAGACGAAGTACTCGACGGCGTTGTGCGGCAGCAGCTCCCGGAACTCGTTGGCGAGCTGGGCGGCGAGGGTCTTGTTCGGTGCCATCACCAGCGTCGGCCGCTGCACCTGTTCCACCAGCCACGCGGTGGTGGCCGACTTGCCGGTGCCGGTCGCGCCCAGCAGGACGACGTCCTTCTCGCCGGCGCGGATCCGGCGGGCCAGCTCCGCGATCGCCGCCGGCTGGTCACCGGAGGGCTCGAACTCGGAGACGACCTGGAACGGCGCGGTCGAGCGCGTGATGGCGCTGGCGGGGCGGTCGACGCCGGCGGGACGGTCGGTCGTGGGGCTCACGTCCCCTACAACACCACAGACCTCCGACAATTTCGCACCCGGCCGGCCCTACCCGGGCTGGTGGGACGCGAGCAGGCCCGCCCACACCTCGTCCACCCTGGCCCGAAGGTCCTCCGGGCTGCCGCCGTTGTCCACGAGGATGTCCGCGACCGCCCGGCGGGCGGCGTCGTCGGCCTGGTTGGCCATCCGCGCCCGCGCCTGCCCGGGGGGCAGGCCCCGGCCGGCCAGCCGGGCCAGGCGGACCTCCAGCGGCGCCTCCACCACGACGACCACGTCGTACCGGCCGGCGAGACCGGCCTCGACGAGCAGCGGCACGTCGTAGACGACCACCGCGTCCGCCGGCGCCTGCGCCATGCGTTCGGCCGCCCGCGCGCCGACCAGCGGATGCGTGATCGCCTCCAGCCGGCGGCGGGCGTCCGGGTCGGCGAACACGACCGCCCCGAGAGCCGCCCGGTCGAGCGCGCCGTCGGCCCCGAGCAGATGCGCGCCGAACTCCTCGACCACGGCTTGCAGCCCCGGTGTCCCGGGAGCGACCACCTCGCGGGCGAGCTGGTCCGCGTCGATCACCACCGCGCCGTGGCCGGCCAGCAGCCGCGCCACCGCGCTCTTGCCCGCACCGATCCCACCGGTCAGCCCCACCCGCAGCACAGGAGCGAGTCTGCCGCATCGCCCCGTCCGCCGTACCGGATGGGCCGCCGTACCGGATGGGCGGGCCGCGTCAGGTGAGGACCTTGGCCTTCAGCCGCTGGTACTCCTCGTCCGAGATGGCGCCGTGGTCCCGCAGCTCGGCGAGGCGGCCGATCTCGTCCGCGGGGCCGCCACCCGGCGGGACATAGCTGCGCAGCGCCTGCTCCTGCCGGGCCGCCCGCTCCATCGCCCGTTCGTGCATGCCGCCGCCCCGCACGATCAGATAGATAAGGATGCCGAACAACGGGAACACGATGGCGACGACGATCCAGCCTGCCTTACCCCAGCCGGACAGGTCATGGCTGAGCAGAATGTCGGACACGACCGCGAAGAGCAGATAGAACCACAGTGCGAAGAGAAAGAACCACAACAACGTCCAGAACACGCTGAGCAGCGGATACGAATAGTCGCTGTCCACGATGACCCCCTGGTGTCGCGCCATGGCCGCGCCGCGGCGCTCCCCCGCGGCGGATCCGCGGGGGAGACACCAGGCCCGGCCTGGCACGGATACGGCCGGTGCACACGCACGGCCGATGTAACGCGACAACCGTCACGTCCACCATGCGCGGCGACGGCGTCCCCCTCCTCATCCCCACCAGGTGAAAACACCGCCGCGGAAGGGATGCGGCAGCAGCCCGGCCACATCGCGCCCGGGCGCTTGTGACGGATTCCGGACAGAGCCGGGCTCACCTGTCGAAAAAGCCACCGATTCCCCGTCCGCCAAGGAGCCCGTCCGCCAGGAGCCCGGCAGGCGGGCAGGGCGGCCGGCCGCCGGTGGGAACCGCTTGCGGGGGCGTTGGCGGACGGCAGCCGGCTCTTCGGCGCTGGACGTGCCGGGTGGCCTGTTGAATGCTTGCGGTGGACGGCGTCCATGATGCGGGGAGGTGCCCGGGGTGGTGCGCAGGGCACCGGTGACGGAGCCGGACGAAGGCCGGGTGACAGTGGGCGCCCCGGCGCGTTACGCGGCGGGGCTGCCCGGGGTGGCGCACGCGCTCGGCCAGTCGGTGGCCCAGATGGGGGTGCGCCGCAGCGTCGCCACCCTGCGGCTGCTCAACCAGACGGACGGGTTCGACTGCCCGGGATGCGCCTGGCCGGACCCGGATCCCGCGCACCGCGCCGCCGCGGAGTTCTGCGAGAACGGGGCGAAGGCCGTCGCGGAGGAGGCGACCCTGCGCCGGCTGGCACCGGAGTTCTTCGCCGCGCATCCGCTGCCGGATCTCGCCGGCCGCTCCGGCTACTGGCTCGGCCAGCAGGGCCGGCTGTGCGAGCCGATGCACAAGGCGGCGGACGACGACCACTACCGCCCGGTGAGCTGGGACGACGCCTTCAGGATCATCGCGGCCGAGCTGACCGGCCTGGACAGTCCCGACGAGGCCGTCTTCTACACCTCGGGGCGCACCAGCAACGAGGCGGCGTTCGTCTACCAGCTGTTCGTCCGCGCGTTCGGCACCAACAACCTGCCGGACTGCTCGAACATGTGCCACGAGTCCTCCGGGGCGGCGCTCACCGAGACGATCGGTATCGGCAAGGGCAGCGTCACCCTCGACGACCTCGAACAGGCCGACCTGGTGCTCGTCGTCGGGCAGAACCCGGGGACGAACCATCCGCGCATGCTCTCGACGCTGGAGCGGGTGAAACGGGCCGGCGGCGGCATCGTCGCGGTCAACCCGCTGCCCGAGACGTCGCTGATCCGGTTCCGTAACCCGCAGCGGCCCGCCGGTGTGCTCGGGCGCGGCACCGCCCTGGCCGACCAGTACCTCCAGATCCGGCTCAACGGCGACATGGCGCTGTTCCAGGCGCTGTCACGCCGCCTGCTCGACGCCGAGGCCGCCGCCCCGGGCACAGTGCTCGACCACGGCTTCCTCGCCGCGCACACCACCGGCTTCGACGCGTTCGCCGAGCATCTGCGGACGCTGTCCGACGACGACGTCCGCGCCGCCACCGGGCTCGCCGACAGCGAGATCGACGAGCTGGCCCGCCGGGTGCTGGCCGCCGAGAAGATCATCGTGTGCTGGGCGATGGGGCTCACCCAGCACGCCAACGCGGTGGCCACCATCCGGGAGGTGGTGAACTTCCTGCTCCTGCGCGGCAACATCGGCCGGCCGGGGGCCGGGGTCTGCCCGGTGCGCGGGCACAGCAACGTCCAGGGCGACCGCACGATGGGCATCTGGGAGAGGATGCCGGACGCGTTCCTCGACGCCCTCGGCGCCGAGTTCGGCTTCGCCCCGCCGCGACGGCACGGCCACGACGTCGTCAACGCGATCCGCGCGATGCGGGACGGGCGGGTGAAGGTCTTCGTCGGCATGGGCGGCAACTTCGTCGCGGCCGCGCCCGACACGGCCGTCAGCGAGGCGGCGATGCGCGGCTGCCGGCTCACCGTGCAGATCTCCACCAAGCTCAACCGCTCCCACGCGGTCACCGGCCGCCAGGCCCTCATCCTGCCCGCGCTGGGCCGGACCGAGATCGACGTGCAGGCCGGCGGCCCGCAGTTCGTCACCGTCGAGGACTCGATGGGTGCCGTGCACGCCTCCCGCGGCAGCCTGCCGCCGGCGGCGCCGTCGCTGCGCTCGGAGGTCGCCATCGTCTGCGGGCTCGCCCGGGCCACCCTCGGCGGGAGGACGGCGGTGGACTGGGCGGGCCTGGCCGGCGACTACCGGCGCATCCGCGGCCACATCGCCGCCGTCCTGCCCGCCTTCGCCGACTACGACGCCCGGGCCGGCCGGCCCGGGGGATTCCTGCTGCCGCACCCGCCCCGGGACAGCCGCAGCTTCCCGACCCCGGCCGGCCGCGCCGCCATCACCGTCAACACGCTGGAGGTGCTGCGCACACCGCCCGGGCACCTGCTGCTCCAGACGATCCGCTCCCACGACCAGTACAACACCACCGTCTACGGCCTGGACGACCGCTACCGCGGCATCCGCCACGGCCGGCGCGTCGTCCTCGTCCACCCCGACGACCTCGCCGCGCTCGGCATCCCCGACGGCGGCCAGGTGGACATCGTCAGCGTCCACGCCGCCGTCCACGCCGCCGTCGCCGTCGCCGGCAACGGGCAGGGCAACGGTGCCGAACGCCGGGCCGAGAACTTCCGCGCTGTCGCCTACCCCACCGCCCGCGGCTGCGCCGCCGCGTACTTCCCGGAGACGAACGTCCTCGTCCCCTTGGACAGCACCGCCCGGCGCAGCAACACGCCCACGTCCAAGTCGCTGATCGTCCGGCTGGAACCACGGTAGGCGCGGGCGACGCGGCAGGATCAGGACGGCTGTCGACGCGGGCAGCCCGCTGGTCACCAAGCCGATGGCGCAGCGTCGCCGGCCGGGCATGGTGGACCTCGCCGATCCGGACATGGGATACTTCGCGCCGTGTTTTCCGCGGCCGTCCCCCGGAGCGAGGATGATCAGGCCGCCTGTTCGGCCCTGACAGGTGTCGAGCCCCCTGGCGCCCTCCCAGCGACCCGGCCCGGAAAGCCCGGCAGGCAGCACTCCCTTCCGGACCACTCCCTTTCCCTTCCGGACCGCTCCCATGGGCCCACGGCATCCGGATCCGGCGCATCACGTCCGGATGACTTTTCCGGGGAGCAGCTCCAGGACCTGCACCGCCGGCTGGCCGCCGGCGACGCCACCGCGCTGGCCGAGGTGCACGCCCGCTACGCGGGCTGTCTCATGGCCGTAGCCACGCAGGTCACCGCCGACCGCGAGGCCGCGGCCGAGATCGTGCAGGACGTCCTGGTCCACCTGTGGGAGCACCCTCTGCGGTTCGACCCCGGACGCGGCAACCTGCGCGCCTACCTGGTCGTCATCGCTCGGCGGCGGGCGGTGGACTGGGTCCGGCGCGAACATGTGCGCAGGCCGTCGGATGCCGTCGCCCGGGAGCTGGCCGGCCTGCCCGACGGCCCGGCCGCCGACGCGGTGGTGCTGAGCGAAGCCACCGCGGCCATGGTGCGCCAGGGCGTGGCCGACCTGCCCCATCAACTGCGGGAGGCGGTGGAGCTCGCGTTTTTCGACGGATGCACGTACCGCGAGGCAGCCGCAAGGCTTACCATCCCGGAAGGTACGGTGAAATCCCGTATCCGAACAGCGTTACACAAACTGGCCGTCCGGCTGGAACGCGAAGGAGTCCACTCGTGACTGTGGGGGACGCCGGAGCCGGGTCCGGCGGGCCTGGGCACCTGCCCACCGCCGGATGCCGGGGGCATGTCGATGACCTGCTCGGGGCATACGTGCTCGGCGCCTGCGATCCGGACGAGACCATTGTCATCGAAACCCACCTCGGCCGCTGCGAACAGTGCCTGGCCGTCGCCGAGACCCTCGGCACCGGCCTGCTCGAACTGGTCGGGCCCGACGGCCGCCCCGTCCCCACGTCGTTTCCGGCGGGCGCGTTCTCCCCGACGGCCGTGCCGTCGGCCAACGGTGTGACGGCAGCCTCGGGCAGGGTGACACCACCGGATGGTCCGGAGGACATGGCCGGCGCTCCCGAGCCGGCCGGAACCGCGGATGCGTGGACAGCCGGGGACGCGTGGACAGCCGGCCCGCGTGCCGGCGGAGTCGAAGCGGTCGTGGCCGCGGCACTCGCCCGCCGTCCCGCCGCACCGCTCACAGCCGGGATCGCGGATCTTTACCTTGCCCAGGTCGCCGCCGTCGACCGGCTGCTGGCCGAGCTCACCGC
>NZ_CAKKTL010000183.1:0-10349 GCF_920664355.1 Protofrankia sp. CiP1_Cm_nod2 | reverse complement strand
AAGAGACAGGCTTTGGACAGCTCGACCGGGGACGACAGCCCGGCCTCGGGCACCTCGGAGCCCCTGGCCCCGGGCCCGCCGCCCGGCCCCGCGCCGCCCGGCCCCGCGGCGCCCAGCGCCGCCGTGCTCACGGGCCCGGCCGGGGAAGCGGTGGCCGTCCGCTGGGTGTCGTCGGATGTCTCCGGGACACTCATCCTGCCGCCACCTGCCGATCCGGTCCCGCTGCCACCTGCCGGTCCAGCGCGTCGAGCTGATCCACCAACGCCACCAACGCCTCGTCCGTCACCCCTGTCGCCAGGGCCGTCCCAGCCGCTGCCGGGGCACCCTGGCTCATCTCGGAACCGTACAGGAGCAACGTGATCTCCGTGGGGGAGCGTCCGGTACGGGTGGCGACGGAGGCCACGAGCGCGGCCGGGTCAGCCTCGGGCTGCCCCGTGTCGCCGGGCCGGGCCGGGCGGGTCCGTGTCGGCAGCCCGAGCCGTTCGGCCAGCCGCCCGCGCGTGGTCGCCCGCAGCACCGCCGCGGCCAGGTCCCGGGCCTGCGCGGCGGCGTAGAGGCGGCCTCGTCCCTCGACGGTCTCGGCCGCGCGCACCACGACCGGGAGCGGTTCGGGTACCGGCGGGCCGAGCCGGCGGCCCCGCCACAGGGCGAGGACGACCGCGGCCAGGCCGAGCTGGAGGCAGGCCAGCGGCACCCGGTCGGGCAGCAGGTCGAGCAGGCCTCTGCGGGCCACCGCGTCCGGGGCGCCGAGCTGCGGGGTCACCCAGGACAGCGTGCGGTGCCGGTTGAGCAGCCCGATCGCGAGCGCCGCGCTGCCCTGCTCGTCCAGTCGGTCGTTGGTCATGAAACCGGCGTTGCCGATCAGGACGAACCGTCCAGGCCCGGCCGCTTCCCGCGGCCGGCCCGGTGCTCGGGGCGCCGGCACGACTACCAGGACCGAGGCCGACTCCACCGGGTAACACATGGTGAGCTCGGCCGCGTCCGGCCCGGTGGCCCGGAAAGCAGACCGGCCACCGAGCGTGACCGCCCCCGCCGTGGTGGCCTCAGACAGCTGGCATTGTGGCGAGGGTGTCCCGGAGGGGACGCGGCCGGTGACGGTGACCGGCAGGCCCAGGGCGTCGACGACAGTCGCGTCCGGCTCGAGGAGCACCACGTCGCTGCCCTGGCCGGCCAGCTGGGCAAGCCTGTCGAGCGCCTGCCTGGATGCCCGCTGTGGGTGGGCCAGCACGATCGTGACGTCGGCGGGATCCGGCTCGTTCGCCGTCTCGGCCGGGTCGTTCGTCGCGGTGACTGTGACGCCGTGCGCCCGCACGAGCCGCGCCAGGGCCATGGTCCCGTCCGGATCGGCCGACCCAGGATCGAGCGGGCGTCCGTTCGAGCTTGCAGACATGACCACAAGTGTTATACATATTACGATAAGTAGTAAAAGGACGGCTGTGACGCGGATGCCACGGCGGGCTCGCGGATCGAGCCCCCGGCGCCCGGCGCCCGGCGCCCGCGGGGCAGCGGCCTGCGAGGCCGCATCCTGCGGCGACACATCCTGCGGCGACACGCTCTGCGGGGACACAGCCGGCGAGGGTACGTCCGGCGAGGGTACGGCCGGCGGGCCGGCGGCCCGCACCGGCGCGGCTCGTGGCGGTACAGCCTGTGGCGGAGTGCCGGACGCGTGGTTACGCTGCCGCCGGCCGGCCAGGGCGCTCAAGCCGGCACCGTGAAGGTGGGAGCCGGGCTGGCGTCGCCCGCTCCCGGCCGTGGCCGCAGCCCGGTAAGCGCTTCGTCCGCCCGTACGACGGTGCGGTAGGAGGCCTCGGACGCGCTCCGCCCGCCGTACCAGATCTCGCTGAACACGGTCACGGCCGCCGCCAGGGCGGGGGTGGGAGCGGGCGCGATCCGGCCGACCTCGGCGACCAGCTCACCGGCGGTCCGTCCCGGCCGGGGCTCGAGCACTCCTGACTCCTCCAGCATCCGCACGACGGCGCGCAGCCGGGAACGCACCGCGTCAGCGAACGCGCCGGCACGGGCCGCGGCGTCGGCCTCGGCCCGCAGCGCCGCCGCCGACAGCGGACTGGTCAGATCGAGATCCGTCGACGCCGTCCGGGCCTGCCGCCGCAGCGGGCCGAGACGCAGCCGCACCGCCACGGCGGCCACGGCGGCCACGATGACGAGGGCCGCGATGCCGAGGCCGCCGCCGGACGGCTCGGTGACGCCGGCCCACAGATCGCCGAGCCGCGCGGTGAGCCAGTTCACCACCCGTTCGAACCAGCCTGGCCCAGCCCGGTGGTAGATCGCCCTGGACAGCTCGCGGCGGGCTTCCTCCGCTGCCGCGTCACGGGTCACCACTGGCTCGATCATCGCGGTTCACCCATTGCTGTGCCGCGGGGCCCCGGACGCCCGCGTTCCCGCCGCGGATGCTCGTGCTCCCGTCACTGATAGCCCTGGCCGGTCGCGGCGCGGCGCTCCCGCGCCGCCTGGGCGAGCGTCATGTCGAGCCCTTCCAGCCGGATGCGGCGATCGACGTAGAGCAGCACGACCACGCTCGCCATGACCGGCATGATCACGGTGTCGATGATGATGCTCATAATCGCGTTGAGCGCGAGGCCCGGCCCGGTGAAGTCGCCGCTGACCGGATCGGTCAGGGCGTCGCTGGCGGCGGTGAAGGCCAGCCCGAAGATGAAGGCGAGGACGAACAGCAGGACAGCGACAACTATGCTCGTCAGCAGCAGGATCCCGAAGGTGCGCCACCATGCGCCGCGGACCAGTGTCCACGAGCGCCGCATGGCCGTCCTGATCGTGCCGCCTTCGAGGACGAACGCGGGGGTCGCCAGGACCAGCGCGACCGCTACGAAGATGCCGCCGATGACGAGCCCGATGAGCCCGATCAGGGTCAGCAGCGCCACCACGACCGACAGCCCGGCGAGGCCGGGCAGCCGGGGCCGGACGCGCCGCAGGACCTCTCCGATCTGGATGCTGCTACCCATTGTCAGCTCGCTCACCGCCACGCTGAGCACGCCGGTCAGCGCGACGATGACGACGAAGTTGATGATTATATCCACGATGCTGAGGGAGAGCGCGAGACCGGTGGAGCCGCGCTGGCCGATCGCGGTCAGCGCCGCCGCGACGATCTGTGTCGCGGTGGTGACACCGAAGGTCAGCCCGATCATTACCGCGGGGCTGCGCCGCAGCGCGGCGAAGGCGCCGTCGAGTATTTCGCCGACGGCCAGCGGCCGTAGCGGGATGATCCCCGGTTTCTCGGCCTGCGGCAGAGGCCCCCACTGGCCCGCTCCTCCCGCCGGCTGTGGCTGCCCCCAGCCCGATGGCGGCTGGTTCCAGCCAGAAGGTGGGGACTGGTTCCAATCAGGAGACGGGGGCTGGTTCCCGCCAGGAGATGGGGGCTGGTTCCCGCCAGGATGCGAGGGCGGCTGGTTCCCGCCGGACGGCGGTGGTTGGGGCTGCCCCCAGCCGGGTGGCGGCGGCTGCTGCCGGCCGTCCGAGGGATTCGGCCCGCCGGGTGGCTGGGGGTCGCCCCAGCCTGGTCCGCCGGTCATGTCGGTCTCCTCACCTTCTCGGGCCTCCGGCGGTCCGGATGGAGGCGGCCGCGCCAGTGTCCCGGCGCGCTGTCCGGGGCCGGCGCACCCGTGCCGCCGTGACCGGTTCGCCGTATGGATGGATCCGCGCTGCCAACGATCGGCCCGGCCTGCCGCGTGCCCGTACTGCCGCGTGCCCTACTGCCGGTGGACCCGGTGAGTGCGATCGTGCCAGATCTGTCGATGTTGGGTGCCAGGCGGACAGGAAAGCCCATCTTTGATGACTATTTGTATTCATTCGATTTCTTTTCGCGTCTGCGGAAAGGCCGCGCTCACAGAGCATGCACGTCGTGGGCGTCCTGGGCGGGCGTTGTCCACAGGCAGGTCCCGCCCCACGAGGGTTTTCCACAGGACGGGCCGGGTGCTGGTCAGGCCGGGGCCGGCGGGGTGACCATACGACACATGTCCGCTACGTACCTGTCCGCCGCTTTCGAGGTCCTGCTGGATCTTCTCCTGCCGCGAAGCTGTGCCGGCTGTGGCCGTCCCGGCCCGGCTGTCTGCGCGGTGTGTGAGGCCGCGGTCGATCGGCCCGCATTCCTCGCCGCTTCGGGACAGACGGCCACCCCGAAGCGGCGAGGGCCACCGTGTTTCGCCGGCGCCGTCTACGACGGCGCGTGCCGGCGAATCCTGCTGGCCTTCAAAGAAAGAGGCAGGTTGGACGCCCCCGGGCCACTCGTGTCGGCACTGGCCCGCGCGGTGGTCGCGGCCAGGGCCGCGTCAGCACACGACGGCCCGGTCGTTCTGGTGCCGGTGCCGTCGACCCGGGCCGCGGTGCGTCAGCGCGGGTTCGACCACGTACGCCGGCTCGGCGACGGCGCCGCCCGGGTGCTGCGCCGAGCGGGCGTGCCGGCACGGGTGGTGCCGATGCTGCGCCCCGCCCGGCCGGTGGCGGACCAGGCGGGCCTGAGCGCCGCGGAACGCGCGGCCAATGTCGACGGCGCGTTCATCCTGCGCCGTGCTCCAGGGGGCCGGGGGCCGGGCGACCATGTTTCTTCCGCGGCCGGGTCTTTCCCGCCGGATGCCTCCGTCGGCTGGGACGGCCGTGGGACGCCCGGAGCGTTGTTCATCGTCATCGACGACGTCGTGACAACCGGGGCGACGCTGTCCGAAGCCACTCGGGTGCTGCGTGCCGGCGCGGTACCGGTATCGGTGGCGGCGGTCGCCGCCGCGACGTTGGCCCACCGACGCCCTACTCGAGATGACCGGCCCCAAGCTGTCCGTTTGCCTGCGATCAGGGTACCGGAGGGATAAAACTGTCGTCACCCGTACCGGCACCACGGGGACTGACAGGCGGGGCGAGGGCCCAGGTGTCCGGGGGCCCGAGCGGAAGGAACGAGGCAGCAGATAAGCCCTGGCGCACGGCACGACACCGGAAGCGGGGCCTGGCCCGATCCGTCGGGACTGCCCGATGGTCGCGACTTCCGGTCTACAGGAAGGTGAAACGAGTGGACATCGTGGTCAAGGGAAGGCACACCGCGGTTCCTGAAAGGTTCCGCGAGCAGGCCGAGGCCAAGATTGCGAAGCTTGAGAGGTTTGATCACAAGGCGTTCCGGGTGGACGCGGAGCTCTCCCGCGAGCGCAACCCGCGCATGGCGGATGTCCGCGAGCGTGTCGAGCTGACCGTGTTCTCACGGGGTCCGGTCATCCGCGCGGAGGCTGCCGCGGCCGACCCCTACGCGGCGCTCGACCTGGCCGCGGCGAAGCTCGCCGAACGGCTACGGCGGGCTGCCGACAGGCGGAGCCGTCACAACGGCGCGGGCCGTGCCTCACTGGCGCAGACCGCCCCCGACCGGCCGTCCGGTCTGCCGGACGGGAGCCCGGCCGTCGGTGTGCTCGATGCTTCGGCGGCTGCCGGCGGCGACGCGGACTACGGTGTCGCGGATCCGTCCCCCATGGTCGTCCGTGAGAAGGTCCACCGAGCCACGCCCATGACTCTTGACGAAGCGTTGTCCAATATGGAGCTCGTGGGCCACGACTTCTACCTCTTCCGTGACGTGCACACGGGCCTGCCGAGTGTCGTCTACCGACGGTGTGGATACGACTACGGCCTGATCCGGCTTGAGGCGGATACGGGTGCGGACGCGGCTCAGGATCCTCACCAGGACTCCGCGGTTCACGCATAGGCCGTATCCGGGCCACCGGCAGGCGGATCCGGAGGCCGGCCACGACCAGCCTCGTGACATGGTCGCAACGGTGTAAAGGCATGCAGGTCCAATTGACGTGGGACCATCTGCCGTGGATGTCTTCAGCCGCCTGCCAGGTGGCCCGTGCACCGGCACGGACACCTGGCAGGGGTCCGCCGCGACGTGAGGGAGGTCATATGACGGGGGATGGGCGCCAGCCGGGGGAAGAGCCGTTGTCGCCGGATCCCATCCGGGTGCTCGTCGTTGACGATCATGCTCTGTTTCGGCGTGGCCTACAGATGGTCCTTGAGCAGGAGAAGGACATCGAGGTGGTCGGTGAGGCACCGGACGGCTCCGAAGCCGTCACGATGGCGGTCGACACCGCGCCCGACATCGTCCTCATGGATGTCCGGATGCCGCGTCGCGGCGGGATCGACGCGACCAGCGCAATCAAGCAGGCAGTGCCCAGCGCAAAGATCGTCATGCTGACCATCAGCGACGAGGAGGGCGACCTCTACGACGCGATCAAGGCGGGTGCCATGGGCTACCTGCTCAAGGAGATCTCGATCGACGAGGTTGCCACCGCCATCCGCGCCGTGCACGGGGGGCAGAGCCTGATCAGCCCGTCGATGGCCTCGAAACTTCTCAGCGAGTTCGCACTAATGATCAAAAAGGCGGACAGTCGGCCGCAGCTGCCCACCCCCAGGCTCACCGATCGTGAGATGGAGGTCCTGCGGCTCGTCGCCAAGGGGCTCAACAACCGCGACATCGCCAAGCAGCTGTTCATCAGTGAGAACACGGTCAAGAATCACATCCGTAACATCCTGGAGAAGCTTCAGCTGCACTCCCGGATGGAGGCGGTGGTCTACGCGGTCAGGGAGAAGCTGCTGGAAATCACCTGAATCCGTCACCGTCCGCGCCTGCTGCCTGAGCCTGCTGGCGGTCGCCGTGGCGGCCACCCGGCCGGGGACACGCCGGGCTGGCGTATGCCGTGTTCCTCCTGGCGTACGCCGTGTTTCCCGGACTGTTTTCACGCGGTCGCGACCGGCCGGTCGGTCGTGGCCGGCTGGCATGAAGCTGCCCGGCCATATGGTTGCTGACCGTCACGACGGAGGCCGGTCGTCCGGCAGCAGGGAGCCGATCCAGCAGTCGATCCGGACGCCGCGCAGGACGAGGCCCCGGCGCAGCGTGCCCTCGATGGTGAACCCGTTCTTCTCCGCCACCCGGCGGGAGGCCCAGTTGCCCACCCCGGCCGTCCATTCCAGCCGTTCGACCCCGAGGACCTGGAACGCCCAGCGGCTCACCACACCGACCGCCTGGCTGACGACACCCTGGCCACGTGCGCCCGGCGCGCACCAGTAACCCACCGTGGCCAGGCCGTCGTCGGTCACCTCGGTCAGGCTCACGGAGGCCAGCACCGACCCCGACGTGGCGTCCAGCACGGCGAACGGGGCACCCCGGCCGTCGTCCCACTGCCGGGGCGCGAACCCGGTGATGTAGGCCTCGGCGTCCTGCCGGGTGTAGGGCGAGGGAATCCTTATCCAGCGCTGGATGTCCGGGTCCTGGCAGGCACGGTGGACGTCGTCGATGTCGGCGGGGATCCACGGGCGGAGGTGGATCCGGCCAGCCGTGATCTCCACGGGGTCGAGCTTCGGCATCTGGTCAGGATCGCCTACGAGCCCGCGGGAGGCGTCGGCGGCCGGGCACTGACCGCGGTTCCCGTACGTTCTGATGGGCGGGCCCCGGGGCCGGGAGCGGATCCGCCAGCAGCCACGAGGATCCGCGGCCGGGCACGGGCACGGCAGCACGATTCCGTACCGCCCCGCTGGTGGGGAGGGAGGGCCGGCCCTTTCGACGGGTGAGGCCGCCTGGTGCGGCGTCCGGCCTGTCACAAGCGTCCCGCCTGTCACAAGGATGTCCGACCCGCCGTACGGGGAGGATCGATCAGCACCGGGGGTCTAGCCTAGTCTCGTTGTGTAGGTGACCCAGCCGACAAGCCGCCCGAGGAGTTTCACCCGTGGTACTCGAGAAGATCCTCCGCGCCGGCGAGGGCCGTATTCTGCGCAGGCTCAAGGCCATCACCGAGCAGGTGAACCTCCTCGAGGACGACTTCGTGGGGCTCACCGACGCCGAGCTGCGCGCGATGACCGACGAGTTCCGGCAGCGGATCGACGACGGGGAAACCCTCGACGAACTTCTCCCCGAAGCATTCGCGGCCGTACGCGAAGCGGCCCGGCGGACCCTCGGCCAGCGGCACTTCGACGTCCAGATCATGGGCGGGGCGGCCCTGCACCTGGGCAACATCGCCGAGATGAAGACCGGTGAGGGCAAGACCCTCGTCTCCACGCTGCCGGCCTATCTGAACGCGCTGTCCCGTAAGGGCGTGCACATTGTCACCGTCAACGACTATCTGGCCCAGCGGGACGCGGAGAACATGGGCCGGGTGCACCGCTTTCTCGGGCTCACGGTCGGTGTGATCCACCCGCAGATGCCACCGGCGGTCCGCCGCCAGCAGTACGAGGCCGACATCACCTACGGCACCAACAACGAGTTCGGCTTCGACTACCTGCGGGACAACATGTCCTGGAGCGGTGATGAGCTCGTGCAGCGCGGGCACAGCTTCGCCGTCGTCGACGAGGTCGACTCGATCCTGATCGACGAGGCCAGGACACCGCTGATCATCAGCGGCCCGGCGGACAACCCGACCCGCTGGTACACCGAGTTCTCCCGTATCGCCCCGGCCCTGGTCAGAGACGTCGACTACGAGGTGGAAGAGGGCAAGCGGACGGTGGCCATCACCGAGAGCGGGGTGGCCAAGGTGGAGGACCAGCTCGGTATCGACAACCTCTACGAATCGGTGAACACCCCGCTGGTCGGCTACCTCAACAACGCCCTGAAGGCAAAGGAGCTCTACCGCCGGGACAAGGACTACATCGTCACGGACGGCGAGGTTCTCATCGTCGACGAGTTCACCGGCCGGGTACTGCACGGCCGGCGTTACAGCGAGGGTATGCACCAGGCGATCGAGGCCAAGGAAAAGGTTGAGATCAAGCAGGAGAACCAGACCCTGGCCACGATCACGCTGCAGAACTACTTCCGCCTTTACGACAAACTGTCCGGAATGACCGGAACCGCGATGACGGAGGCGGCGGAGTTCCACCAGATCTACACCCTCGGCGTCGTGCCGATCCCCACGAACAAGCCGATGATCCGGGCCGACCAGCCCGATGTCGTGTACAAGACCGAGGTCGCCAAGTTCAGCGCGGTCGTCGACGACATCGCCGAGCGCCACGACAGGGGCCAGCCGGTACTCGTGGGCACGACCAGCGTGGCGAAGTCGGAGTACCTGTCCAAGGAGCTGACCAAGCGCGGCGTGAAGCACGAGGTGCTCAACGCCAAGCAGCACGAGCGGGAAGCCTCGATCATCGCCGAGGCGGGGCGCCGGGGCGCGGTGACCGTCGCCACCAACATGGCCGGGCGCGGTACCGACATCATGCTCGGTGGCAACCCCGAGTTCCTCGCCCAGGTAGAACTGCGCCAGCGCGGCCTGAGCCCGATCGACACTCCGGAGGACTACGAGGCGGCCTGGCCCGAGGCGCTGGAGAAGGCTCGCGCGTCGGTCAGCAGCGAGCACGAGGATGTCCTGGCGTTTGGTGGGCTGTACGTGCTGGGCACCGAACGCCACGAGTCCCGCCGCATCGACAACCAGCTGCGTGGACGAGCCGGCCGCCAGGGCGACCGCGGGGAGTCCCGGTTCTACCTGTCCCTGGGCGACGACCTCATGCGGCTGTTCAACGCCGCGGCCGTCGAGGGAATCATGGACCGGCTCAACATTCCCGAGGACGTGCCGATCGAGTCGAAGATCGTCACTCGTGCGATCCGTTCCGCGCAGACCCAGGTAGAGGGCCAGAACTTCGAGATCCGCAAGAACGTCCTGAAGTACGACGAGGTGATGAACAAACAGCGCACCGTCATCTACGAGGAGCGCCGGAAGGTTCTCGAAGGGGCCGATCTGCACGAACAGGTCCGCCATTTCATCGACGACACGGTGGAGGCGTACGTCCGCGGCGCGACCGCGGAAGGGTATCCCGAGGAATGGGACCTCGACACCCTCTGGAGCGGTCTGGGCGAGCTGTACCAGGTCGGCGTGGAGGTGCCGGCCCCCGACGACCGTGAGGGGCTGACCGGCGAAACCCTGATCGAGGAGCTGCAGGCCGACGCGCACGATGCCTATGACCGGCGCGAGGAGGACCTCGGCCCGGGCCCGGACGGCGACCCGCTCATGCGGGAGCTGGAACGCCGGGTCGTTCTCGCCGTCCTCGACCGGAAATGGCGTGAGCACCTGTACGAAATGGACTACCTGCAGGAGGGAATCGGCCTGCGGGCAATGGGGCAGCGTGACCCGTTGGTCGAGTACCAGCGGGAGGGCTACGACATGTTCCAGACCATGATGGAGGGCATCAAGGAGGAGTCGGTCAGGCTGCTGTTCAACGCCGAGGTGCAGGTTCCGGGCGCGGATTCCGCGGCCGCCGAGGCCGGCGCGGCGCCGGCCGGCCCGGCGGTCACCCCGGTGGACGGCGCGGCGCAGGTGGTCGGGGGCCCGGCCATCCCACGGCTGTCCGGCCGGCGGTCGCCACCGGGG
>NZ_CAKKTL010000182.1:6828-10746 GCF_920664355.1 Protofrankia sp. CiP1_Cm_nod2 | reverse complement strand
GCCCCCCCAGCCGCGGCGAAACCGCCGGTGGCAGCGGAGCCGGTGGCCCGGACACGGCCGCCGGGCCGGCCGGCCGGGCCCTCCTCGGCGGAGCCCTCCTCGGCGGAGCCGGCGTCCAGGACGCTGCGTGCCCGGCTCGGCGCGGCCCCCGGCGACACCCTCGTCCTCTACATCGGCGCCCATGGCATCTCCCAGGGGCTGGTCTCGGTGGTGGACGCCGCGGCCGAGCTTGCCCGGGATCCGGTGCACGTCGCCCTCGTCGGCGAGGGAGCCGACCGCGGGCGGGTCGCCGACCGGGTCGCCGAGCTCGGGCTCACCAACGTCACCATGCTGCCCGCGGTCGACCGCGACGAGGTGCCGGCCATCGTCGCCGCGGCCGACATCTGCCTGGTCCCGCTGCGGGACGTGCCGCTGTTCGCCACCTTCATCCCGTCGAAGATGTTCGAGCTGCTCGCCGCCGGCCGGCCGGTCATCGGCGCGCTCGCCGGTGAGGCCGCCCGGATCCTCTCCGAGGCGGGCGGGGTCGTCGTCCCGCCCGAGAACCCGTCGGAACTGGCCCGGGCGATCCGCCTCCTGGCCGCGGACCCGGCCCGGCGCGCCGCCATGGGCGCACAGGGCCGGGCCTGTGTGGTGGCGCGTTTCGACCGGCGGGTGCTCGCCCGCCGCTACCGTCACCTCCTCGAGGAGGTGACGGGCCGTGCCGTCACCGTTCCGCGACAGCGCCCACAGCCCTCGGAGGACACCACCGAACTGCACTGGCCACCGGTGCCACCGCCCCGACCGGCTGCCGAGCCGCGCCGGCCAGCGGACAAGCCGTCCCAGCCCGTGGCCGAGCCGCTCCGTCCGGCACCTCTGCCGCCCCCGCCGGCGGGCGGGGCAGCAGGGACGGGCAGGACGGCGGGTACGGCGGAGGGCTCCGGCGCGCCCGGCGCATCCGAGGCCTTCGGGACGGCCGACAGCACGGCCGACAGCACGGCCGACAGCACGGCCGACAGCACGGCCGACGTCACGACCGACGTCACGACCGACGTCACCGGGCGGCGAGGACGCGCATGAGGCTGCTGGTGACCGGCGGAACGGGATTCCTCGGACGCCGGGTGGTCGCGGGCGCGCTCCGGGACGGCCACCACGTCATCGGGCTCGCCCGCGGCGCGGCGGCCGCCCAGGCCCTGGAACGCGCGGGCGCGCAGGCCGTCGCGGGCGATCTCGACGACCCCGCCTCGGTGGACGCCGCGTTCCAGGCCGCCAAGGGCGACGTCCTGGTCAACATCGCCTCCCTCGGCTTCGGGCACGCGGACGTGATCGTCTCGGCGGCCGAGGCGTCCGGGCCGCATCGGGCGCTCTTCATCTCCACGGCCGCGATCTTCACAACGCTCCCGGCCGCGACAAAGCGGATCCGGACGGACGCCGAGAAAACGATCACCAGCAGTGGCCTCGACTGGACGATCCTGCGCCCCACCATGATCTACGGAGGCCCGGACGACCGGAACATGGCGCGGCTGCTGGCCGCGCTGCGCCGCTGCCCGCTGCTGCCCCTGCCCGGTGGCGGCAGGCGCCTGCAGCAGCCCGTCCACGTCGACGATCTCGCCGCCGCCGTGCTGGCGGCGGTCCGGTCGGACGCCTGCGCCGGCCGCGCCTACAACCTCGCCGGGCCGGAGGCACTGACCTTCCGGACGATCGTGGCGGAGGCCGCCGACGCGGTCGGGCGCCGGGCCGTCACCGTCCCGTTCCCGCTGCGCGCCACGCTCGCCGCGGCCCGCGGGTACGAACGGCTGGCGGCCCGCCCGCGGCTGCGCGCCGAGCAGATCGCCCGGCTCGCCGAGGACAAGGCGTTCCCGATCACCGACGCGGCCGCCGACCTCGGCTTCGCGCCACGGCCGTTCGCGCGGGGCATCCGGGACGAGGCGGCGCTGCTGGCCGAGGGGCGCCGCTGACATGGCGGAGCCGCTTGACGTGACCGGCCCATGCCCGCCGGCGGGCCACGGGATCGCGGCTGTGGCCCGCGCCGCCGGCTGGCCGGCGCCGGCCGCACGGTACGCGCGGACCGTGCGGCACCTGCGGCCACAACAGGTCACCGCCCGGGTGCGCCTGCGCGGCCAGCGGGCCTTCACCCGGCGTTTCCCCGGGACGACCGACCGGCTGCTGCGGCTGGCCGCCCCGGAGATCGGCTGCTGGCCGTCCGCCTTCGTACCGTTCGACGGCCGCTGCGCCGCGTCCTGGCCGGACGTGGCCGAACTGCTCGACGGGACGCTGACCCTGCTCGGCCACCCCCGCCGGCTGCGCGCCCCGGGCGGCGGCCCGGCCGAACTCGACTGGGCGCAGGCCGGCGCGCCGCTGCTGTGGCGCTACCACCTGCACTACTGGGACTGGGCCTGGACGCTGACAGCGCACGGTGACCGCGACGAGGCCCGGGCTGCCTTCGCCCGGCTGTACACGTCCTGGCGGGCCGCCACGATGATCGACAGCAGCCGGGGCGCCGCGGCGCTCGACGGCGGCCAGGCCGTTACGCGCCGCGGCCGCGGTCGTGGCCGCGGGCCAGTGCCGCCGGGCGCCGGCACCGCGTGGGCGCCCTATGTCGCGTCCCTGCGCGCGTGGACGCTGTGCGGGCTGTTCGAGCCGCTCGCGCGGGGCGGCGCGGCCGAGGCGGCCGTGCGCGCCGACCTCGGCCGGCACGCGGCCTTCCTGCGGCCGCACCTGGAGACCGACGTCGGCGGCAACCATCTGGTCAAGAACCTCAAGGCCCTGATCGGGCTGGCGGTGGCCGCCGGCGACACCGCGGGCCGCCGGCGGTGGGTCGAGAGGCTGCGCGGCGAGGCCCGCCGGCAGGTGCTGGCCGACGGTGGTCACTACGAGCGGGCGCCCGCCTACCACTGCCAGGTGCTCGCCGACCTCGACGACGTGGTCGGCCTGCTCGCGGCGAGCGGCGCGGCGGTGCCGGACGACCTGCCGGCCGCGATCACCCGGATGCGCGACTGGCTACGTAAGATAATCGGCCCGGACGGGACGGTGCCGCTGCTGAACGACGGCTACCCGGTCCCCGCCGACGCGGTGGAGCACCTGCTGTCCGGCGACCTGCCCGGCGGCCACGAGCCCGTCAGCGGCGGACCCGCCGGACCAGGCTGCGCGAACCCGGAGACCACCGGACCGAGAACCGCGGGACCAGGACCAGCAGGACTGACAGGACCAAGCAAAGCAGGAGAACCAGCGGGGCCGGGAACGGCGGGACCGGGAACGGCGGGACCGGGACCTGGCCGGCAGCGGACGGCCCGCGACAGCGGTGACGCCTGGCCCGACGCCCTCCCACCTCCTGGCGTCCTCCCGCCTGACGGCATCTCGTCCGCCGGTGCCTGGACCGGGTCACGGCTGCTCGCCGACAGCGGTCTCGCCGTGCTGTGGGCGGGCGGCTTCCACCTCGTCGCCGATGTCGGGCCGGCCTGCCCGGACACGCTGCCCGCGCACGCCCACGCCGACACCCTCGCGTTCCTGCTCTGGTACGACGGCGTCCCCCTGATCGTCGACACCGCGACCTCGACCTACGACCCGGGAGCCGTCCGCGACCACGAACGCTCGAGCGCGGCGCACGCGAGCCTGGTCGTCGACGGAGCCGACTCGACCGAGGTCTGGGGCGCCTTCCGCGCCGGCCGCCGCGCCCGCCCGACGATCGTCCGGCTGGCGCTGGACGGCGACACGGCGGTCCTCACCGCGTCCCACGACGGCTACCGGCACCTGCCCGGACGCCCGGCGCACGAGCGCACCTTCACCGTCCGGCCGGAGCGGGTGACGCTCACCGACCGGGTGACGCGCACCGGGCGGGCAGACGGACGGGAGACCGGGCGCGGGGGCCATCGCGTCGAGATCCTCTTCCCGCTCACCCACACCGCGACCGCAGCCCTGGACGGCCCCGACACGGTCCGGATC
>NZ_CAKKTL010000182.1:0-6474 GCF_920664355.1 Protofrankia sp. CiP1_Cm_nod2 | reverse complement strand
AGATCGTCCTGCGCGTGCGTGGCGGCCCGGCCGCCGCCGGGACGGGCCGCTGGGAGCTGCGCCCGACGCACCGCGCGCTCGGCTGGCAGGACACCGTGCCGGCGCTCACCGCCGCCTACGTCGTCGACCACGAGCTGCCTATCGAGATCCACACGGACATCGAGACCGGCCAGCTGGCCGGCGTCCGGCCGCGGCCACCAGCTCGACCACCAGCTCGACCGACGGCGGCGGACCGACCGGACGCGCCGGACCAACCAGACCCAACAGACCCAACAGGCCAGCCAGGCCAACCAGAAGAAGCACCGGGCCGGTCAGGGGCGCCGGGCCGGCCGGAAGTGCCAGGCCGGGCGGCGATGCCGGGCCGGGCCGGAGCCAAGGGGGTGCAGCGGACGTGAAACAGGTGGTGCAGGCGGTCAGCGGAGGCGCGGTCGAGGTTCTCGACGTCCCCGCACCGCGGATCGGACCGACCGAGGTGCTGGTCCGTACCGCGGCGAGCATCGTCTCCCCCGGGACGGAACGGGCGGTCACCGCGCTCGCCCAGTCGGGGCTGCTGGCCAAGGCCCGGGCCCGTCCCGACCTGGTCCGCCAGGTGGTCCAACGGGCCCGGGCCGACGGGATCGGCCCGGCCGCCCGCGCGGTACGGGCCCGCCTCGGCGGGGACATCCCGCTCGGCTACAGCGCCGCCGGGACCGTGCTGGACGTCGGCGAGATGGTCGACGGGACCGGTATCGCGCCCGGACAGCTCGTCGCCACCGGCGGGGCCGGCTGGGCGAACCACGCCGAAGTGCAGGCGGTGCCCGGTCTGCTGTGCGTGCCGGTGCCCGCCGGGGTGCCGGCCGCGGACGCGGCGTTCGCGACGGTGGCCTCCATCGCCCTGCACGGGCTGCGCCTGGCCGACGTCGGGCCGGGCGCGAAGGTGGTGGTCGTCGGGCTTGGCCTGGTCGGCCAGCTCGCCGCCCGGATCGCGCTGGCCAGCGGATGCGACGTGGCCGGCATCGACGTCGCCGACCTGCCGCTGGCCGCGGCCGGCCGGGCCGGCGTCCTCACCCTGCGTGAACAGGGCGAGGCCACCACGGCCGCGGTGGCGCGCTGGGCCCGTGGGCGGGGCGCGGACGCCGTGCTGGTCTGCGCCGCCACCCGGAGCTCGGATCTCATCGGCCGGGTGCCGGCGCTGTGCCGGGACCGCGCGACCGTGGTCATCGTCGGGGACGTCGGGCTCGAGCTCGACCGCACGCCCTTCTACGACCGGGAGCTGTCGGTGCGGTTCGCCCGCTCGTACGGCCCCGGCCGCTACGAGCGGGCGTACGAGGACTGGGGGGTGGACTACCCGGCCGGCCAGGTCCGCTGGACGGAGGGCCGCAACCTGGAGGCCGTCGTCGACCTGCTGGCCACCGGCCGGCTGAAGGTCGCCGATCTGGTGACGCACAGTTTCGCCATCGACGACGCCGCCGACGCCTACGCCCTGGTCGAGAGCCGGAGCGAACCGTACCTGGCGATCCGCTTCGACTACGACGTCTCCCGGACGCTGCCGGCGAGCATCGTCCTGCCGCCCCGGCGCGGGCAGCCCGGACGGCCGGGGCTGGCCGGGCTGCCCGCGCTGTCCGGGCAGCCCGGGCCGGCCGGGGCCTCCCGGTTGTCCCTGCCGCTGCGGCTGCCCGGCTCCTCCCTGGCGGCCGGGCTCTCCCGGGCCGCCGGCGGGCTGCCCACCCTCCCCGGGCCGGCCGGGGCACGCCGCGCCGCCCGCGCCGCCCGCGCAGGCAGTGGCACACCCGACGGCAGCACACACGACAGCACACCCGACGGCAGCACACACAGCGACAGCACACACAGCGACAGCGCTCGGGCCGCCGGGCGGGGCTACGGCATCGGCTGGATCGGCGCCGGCGCCTTCTCCGCCACCGTGCTGCTGCCCGCCTTCCGGGCCGCGGGCTTCGACCGCTTCGTCACGGTCGGCTCAGCCGGTGGCCTGCGTGCCCGACGCTTCGGGGAGCGCGCCGGCTTCACGAGGATCGCCGGCGGCCCGGACGCCGTCATCGACGATCCCGACGTCGACGTGGTGGTCATCGCGACCCCGCACGACGCCCACGCCGACCTGGTCGTACAGGCGCTGGAGGCCGGCCGGCACGTCTGGTGCGAGAAGCCGCTCGCGCTGTCCTTCGACGAGCTGCGGGCGGTGGCGGACGCCGCCAGCCGCTCCGACGGCGTCCTGTTCACCGGCTTCAACCGGCGCTGGTCACCCGCGGCCCGGCTCGCCCGGGAACACCTCGACGCCCGGACGTCCCCGCTCACCCTGATCTACCGGGTAGCGGCCGGGAAGGTCGCGGACGGGCACTGGTACGCCGACCGCCGCCAGGGCGGGCGGCTGCTCGGGGAGGTCTGCCACTTCGTCGACACCTGCGCGTTCCTGAACCCGTCGGAGATCGTGTCGGTGCGGGCACATCCGGCCGGACGCGGGGGCGCACTGCTCGCCGACGACGTGACGGTCGTGCTCGGGCACGCCGACCAGTCGGCCTCGGTGATCGTCTACTCCTCCGCGCGCCCGGCGGGTATCGGCAAGGAGCGCCTGGAGGCGCTGGCCAGCGGCACGCACCTCGTCCTCGACGACTTCCGGTCGCTTACCGTCGGTGGCCGTACCGTCTGGCAGGGACGCCAGGACAAGGGGCATGAGGCGGCCGTACGCGAGTTCCACCGCCGCCTGCGCGATGCCGCCGCCGGCACGGCCGGGCAGGCGGACGGCGGCCTGGTCACCTCGGCGCACGTCCTCGCCGCCGCCGCGGCGGCAGCAGCGGACGCAACGGCAACCGTGTCGGCTGGGCAGGCTGGGCAGGCGGGACCGGCAGAGCCGGCGGGACCGGCAGAGCCGGCGGGACCGGCGGGACCGGCGGGACCGGCGGGACCGGCCGTACCCGCGGGACCGGCGGTGACCCGCGGCGGCGCCCGGCCGCCGGACCACACCGCACCCGGCACCCCGAGCGGCACGAACACCCCGAACACCCCGAACGGCACGGACGGCACGGCTACCCCGAACGCCGTGCCGTGACGACGCAGGACGCCCGGGCCGACGGCCCCGTCATGAGCACCGTCGCCAGCCCCGCCGTGGGCCCCGCTGCGAGCCCCACCGCAGACCCCGTCATGAGCACCGTCGCCAGCCCCGCCGTGGGCCCCACCGCAGGCCCTCCCGTCACGGCCCTCGGCAGGCCGTCCACGGCCCGGCACCGGCGGCCCCGGCGGCTGGCCACGCTCGCGCGCCCGGGCATGCCGTCGGGGATCGCGGTCGCCGCGGGCAACGCCGCCGCGATCCTGATCGGGCTGGCCTCGGGGATCGTGACCGCGCGTGTTCTCGGGCCGACCGCCCGGGGCGCGTTCGTGGCCACCCAGACGATGTCGGGGGTGGCGGCGGTCGTGCTGACCCTCGGCGTGACACAGGCGGTGGTGACCGGCCGTGGCAGCGACCGCGACCTCGCCGGCCCGCTGCTGGCGCAGGTCGCCGTCGTCGCGCTGGTGGCGGCCGCGCTGTTCGGGACGCTCGCGGGCGTCGGGGCCCAGCCCTGGCTGGACGGGTACGGGGTCATCGGGGCGGCGGCGGCCACCGCCGGGGCGGTAGCCGCGTCGCTGGCCTCCGGGATGGCCCAGCGCCGGTCACGGATGACCGGCGAGTTCCAGCTCGTACGGCTGCTGCCCTCGCTGGCGGGCCTGTTCCTGCTGGTCGTGGCGTGGCGCGCGGGCACCCGCGAGGTCGGTGTCTGGCTGTTGTGCTCGGGGGTGGGCGTCGCCGTCCCGGCGGTGGTGATGCTGGCGCGGACCCTCGGCGAGCCGGGCACGCCACGCCGGCCAGCCCGCTTCCTGCCGTCCCGGGCGCTCGTGCGGGGCGCTGTCGCGGCGTTGCCCACGGCCATCGGGGCGCAGGTGATCTACCGGCTCGACTCGGTGGTGGTCGCTGCCGCCCGGCCCACTTCCGACGTCGCGTTCTACGGTGTCGCGGCCACCGCCAGCCTGACCTGTACCGCGCTCGGCCAGGCGGTCGGGATGCTCGCCTTCAGCCGGCTGCGGCACGCCCACGGCCTGAACCAGCAGCGCCTGCTGATCCGACGCGGGGTGAGGTGGGCGCTCGGCGTCGCGGCCGGGGTGGCCCTGCCGGTCATGCTCCTCGCCCCCGAATTGATTACCCTCTGTTATGGTCGGGAGTTCCTACCCGCGGTGGCGCCGACCCGGGCGCTCGTCCTCGCGGCGATCCCGCTGTCCGCGGACTACCTGCTGATCCACGCGCTGCTGAGCCTGTCCGGTCAGCGCAGCGTGTACGGGACGCAGGCGCTGGCGGCTGCGCTGACCGTCGTCGGCCTGTGTGTGACCGTGCCCACCGGAAATCTCGCGCTGATCGCCGCCATGTCGATCGTCATCTACACCCTGTCCGCGGCACTGATGTTCGGCGCGGTGCTGCGGCGCACCGCGCCGAACCGCCGCGACACCGCGCCGAACCGCCCCGCTTCCGCGGAGCGGTCATGAGGAACCAGTCATGAGGAATCAGCTATGAGGAACATCGCGGTCATCGTGCACTGGGGGCCGGCCGAGCCCACCGTCGAACTCGCCTGCGAACTGGACCGCAGCGCGCTGCTGCATCGGGTGGTGGTGGTGGCCAACGATCTGTCGGAACGCCCCGCGGGCATTCCCGCGGAGATTTCCTGGATAGTCCCGTCCCGCAATCTCGGTTTCGCCGGCGGTTTTCAGCACGCCACCCGGGTCTATCCGACGGCGTCCTGCTATCTACTGCTCAACAACGACATCCGGATGGATGACGCGACGATCGGGGCGTGCCTGGACCTGCTGGCCACCGACCGGGTCGGTGTGGTCGGCCCGACGCTGGTCAACGCTCGGGGGCTGCAGTCGGGCGCCGCTGTTCTCACCCGTTTCCTCGCCGCGCCGAGGGTACTGCGAACGCCGTCCGTCGGCCAGCCGTGCGAGGCCGAATGGGTCACCGGCGCAGCCATGTTCATCAAGGCCGAATGTCACCGGGACGTGCCGATGGACGGACGCTACTTCCTCGGTTTCGAGGATGCCGACTTCTGCCACCGTGCCCGGGAGGCCGGCTGGCGCGTCATGCTCAGCCCGGCGCGGGCCTGGCACGCCAGTGGCGGGACGATCCCGGCCGGCCGGTACATCTACTACAGCGTCCGCAACAGGCTGTGGTTCGTCCGGGCCCGGGGCTGGGCACTGCGCACGGCGCTGGTGACGCTGTGGTCGATGCTGGTCCTGGTGCCCGGCACCGCCGTGAAGGACGCCGTGCGCAGGCGCGGGTACGCCTCCTGCCTGCTCGCCTTCCACGGTCTTGTCGACGGGCTGCTGCGCATGCCCGCCGAGGCGGTGCCCCTGCCCGACGAGCCCCGTCCCGCCCGCTGGGTGTCCTGGTCCTGACACCGCCTCGGCCGGTCGGCCGCGCGCGCCCCCGGAGAACCACATCCCGGAAAAGCCGCCCACCCGACGGCATCCGCACCCCGGAAAAGAGAAGTATCCCCGGAGAAGAAAAGAAGGAATGACAGAGATGACGGATCTCGACGTGTCACCGACCGTTGGAGAGGAACTTCCGCAACGGTATGTCCATCTGCTGAAGGAGGTGCTTTCCTTCTCGTTGTGGGACGGACGGGACGGCGCGGTCTGGCGCGGGCGCCGCAGCGCCCGGATTCTGCAGCGGCTGCTCGAGCGGCGGAATCTCTCGGTGGCGAGAATCGTCTCCCCCGAGGTTCGCCGCAACGGCCAGGACTGGCCCCGACTCGCGCACACCATGGTAGGCGCCAAACGTCTGGACAACCTCCAGGAATGCGTCGAGACGATTCTGCGCGACAACGTTCCCGGGGATCTGATCGAAACCGGTGTCTGGCGGGGCGGTTCGTGCATCCTGATGCGGGGAATACTCGCCGCCCACGGGGTCGAGGACCGCATAGTGTGGGTCGCGGACTCGTTCTCGGGGCTGCCGGAGCCCGATCCCGGCCGTTATCCCGCCGACACCGGCGACCGGCACCACACGGTGGCCGAGCTCGTCGTCCCGCTGGCAGAGGTCCGGGACAACTTCCGCCGGTATGGGCTGCTCGACGACCAGGTGCGCTTCCTGCCCGGCTGGTTCTCCGAGACGCTGCCGGGTGCGCCGATCGACAGGCTCGCGCTCATGCGCCTGGACGGCGACATGTACTCCAGCACGATCGAGGCCCTGACCACGCTCTACCCAAAGCTGTCCGACGGCGGCTTCTGCATCATCGACGACTACGGTGCGGTCGAGGGCTGCCGCCGCGCGGTCGAGGACTTCCGGGCGGCCCAGGGCATCGACGCCCCTCTCGTCCGGATCGACGCCTGTGGCGCTTACTGGCGGCGGTAGGCCGGAGCCGGGGCGCCCGGCGCGGGTCACGCCGCCAGGTGGCCCACGCCGCGCGGCCGGGCGCCCGGCCGGCTCACGCCGCCCAGCTCGGCAGCGGCCGGGCCAGGAAC
>NZ_CAKKTL010000181.1:0-10394 GCF_920664355.1 Protofrankia sp. CiP1_Cm_nod2 | reverse complement strand
GCGTGGCACGGCGATGCTCCCGGTGACCGGGCGGGCCGCGACCGGACGGGCCGCCACCGGGCGTGCGCTGCCGGAGCGTGCGGTGCCGGAGCATGCGGCGAGGAGGGGCCCAGCGGCGGGACGGGCGGCCACGGCCGGCGGCCCGCCGACAGCGGGCGATCTTGCTGTTGCGTTACGTCAGCTGCACACCCTGCCGCTGCCGGACGTTCCCCTGCCCAGTTTCGACCCGCTCGCCGACGTCCGGTCACGTCTCGCCGATGCCGAGGGGCTGCCCGCCGCCGACCTCGCGTTCCTGCGACGACTGGCCGCCCGCTGCGAGGCCGCTCTTGAAAGCGTGGTGTACGCCCTGCCGGCCGGGATCGTCCACGGCGACGCCCATCTGGGAAATCTCGTCAGAGCTCGTGACGGCAAGGTGCTGATATGTGATTTCGACGCCACCTGCCACGGGCCGCCCGAATGGGATCTGATCCCGCTGGCCGTCGGGCGGCTGCGGTTCGGCTACCCGCCGGAGCAGTATGCGGCGCTCGCCGCCGCGTACGGTTTCGACGTCATGCGCTGGCCGGGTTTCGAGGTGTTACGGGCGGTGCGGGAGCTGAAGCTGACGACGAGCGTGGTACCGGTCCTCGCGAGCAGCCCGAGAGTGGCCGCGCAGTTCGCCGTCCGTCTCGCCAGCCTGCGTTACCAGGACGAGACCGTCCGTTGGATGCCCTATTCCTGAGAGCATGACCAGCCCTGAGAAAACGTCAGGATCCTGACTGCCGTCATGGTTCTGGCGAAATATCAGGACACTGGGACCGGTCTGGGAATGCCGTTCTCGCAGGGAACGTCGCCCTGCTGCGAAGACGTCGTCTTCGCAGCGGCATTCGTCCGCTGTCGGCCGCGGCTCCCTCGGGACCGCATCCTCCGGGTTTGCCTCCGGTGCGGGTACGTCGACGAATCCACCGTTCGATGTCGCCATGTTATCGGACGGCTGTTGGTGGGTGTTCCTGGGAAGTGTCGTGATTGTGCCCACCATCCGGCGGCCGGCCCGGGCACAACGCCCTGGTCGGCGGAGCAACGGACGGCTCTGGCCGTCCGTGCGTCCGGCCGTCCGGATTCGTCGCCGCCCGCCGGTTGCCGTCCTGACGGGCCGCCCGCCAGCGCGGGTTGCGGGGCCAGGAGGGCTCTGCGGAGCCAGGCGGCGCCGAGTGGCGCCGGGTGGCGATGTCAGCGGCGGCAAGGGGCGCGTCGCCTCGGCCCCCACGGCCCGAGAGAGCACCGTCGCGCCGGATGGGTGCCCGCCGTTCGCGGGGTGCCCGTGGGGCCTGCCCGGACCGGTTCGTCGACCGCCTCGCCCGGCCCGTGCGCCGTTCCCGCCGCGGCCGTCACATCGTCGTCCGAGGAGGGTCCGTCCGTGGGGGCCTTGCGCGGGGGCCTTGCGCGGGGCCCGTCCGTTGCTCGAGGGGGGCCTTCGCCCGCGGAGATCACGGGATCATGCTGCCCACTGGCGCGGGACGGTGTCCGCGTCATCCGTGGGGTAGTGGTCCGCGATGGGTCGAAATATCCGTGGCCGGCTGCTGCCCGGGCGGTCGCCGGCTGGGCCGGACGGACCCGTCCGGCTGCGTGTGACCGATTGCCGGCGGGGCGGATCAGTGCTGTGGGCGCGCTGCTCCGCCACCGGCTTCCGGATCTGTTGATCCGTCTTCCTGGGCATTTTTTGGTAATGCTTCCGGGACTGGGAAGGAAGGAAATTCGAGAAGCTTTCAGCAGACCATGAAGTATCCGCCGTGACCTGCTTGCGGAAAGTTCGCCAAATGATGGCCGGACACCTGGGTCGGATGGATTCTTATGGTACGGTCGGCACTTGGCGCGCACTGTGGGAGTGACCGGTACCGGTGCCGCGTGGCTGCCTGGCGTGACAGATTCCCGGCCCGCGGTGGCCGCGCGCGGCCGGGTCGCCGCCCGATATTTGCCCGACTTTTGGCGGAGGGCCTCCCGCTTGCGGTGGCGGACGGCCAGGGTCTTTTCCCTGGCTATTTTTCTTCTTTTGATGGTATGCCGCCATTTCGCCCTCGGGAAACCGGCGGAATTACAACCTGCGAAGTTGGCTGTTGGGGTTGACCGGGTGAGTACCCGGTGGGGTAGTGTCACTTCTCGTTCGGTCGGTATACGACGAGAGGAAAAACGTAATGGCACAGCAGCAGCAGCAGGAGCAGATCGAGCAGGAGCTTCGCCAGAACTGGCAGCAGATCCGCTACCGCCTGCTCGACGAATTCGGCCAGGTCGGCACCGCGGACCTGGACGCCGCCCGCGACGTCAACGACCTCGTGCAGCGGATCGCGGACAAGACCCACCACAGCGAGCGCTACGTGGAGACCCGTCTCCAGGAGCTCGTCGGTGCGGGTGCCGGGCAGCGCGGCCAGCAGCAGGGCGGCTTCGGCCAGCAGCAGGGCCAGCAGCAGCAGCAGGGCCAGCGCTTCGGCCGGTAGGAACCGCGTAACACGGTGGTATCCCGGCGGTCGGACACCGCTGTGTGCCGCGGAGCTCCGTGACATGGCTGAGATACGTGTCGCGGAGTTTTCCATGGCACGGGGCGTACGGTGACCGTGTCGTGCTGGTGTCCGGTCGCTGAAAGCAGCTGCTCGGGATCTCCCGGTGGTAGTTGTTCCAACCAGTCAGGTGGTCTCGTCGCCAGGTAACAGGAGGCCACCTGACTGGCTGGACGAAAGCCCGCGTGACCGTGGTTCTTCACGCGTTCGAGGAATCCTGGTCCGCGAGGAATCGGGGGCCGGCGCGGCCCCCGTGCGCGGAGCGGGCGATCAGGGGGTAAGGCTCACCAGGAGCGTCCGGTACTCGAGTAGGGCATCGATCAGCCCCAGAACGACGGCGTTTCGAGGCATCTGACCGAGCTCGGTCAGCATCGAATCCGTCTGTTCCAGGGTCGGCTGAGCGTCGACCGCGGCGACAAGGGTGACCAGTCTGCTCATGAGTAGACCTCCAACGACTCTTGGTCGTGAAGCGATTTCCACTCAGTCAGCGCGCTGTGCGGCGGGATCGCATCACGTGATGCACCTGCCAGAACGGCGTTGCGTGGCGGGTTCACCAACATTTCCGACTCCATGCCCCCTGTGAAGGGCCCCTGCGGAGGAGCCCGGCCCCTTTGTCGGGCAGCGATACGTCCGATCTTACTGTAAGAAACGTAGAACCTCGGTGTTCCCGGCGGGTTGAGCTTCCGTTACGGCGAAGTAACAAAGTCTGCTCTTCCGCCGGCCGTCCCGGTAGGCCGCACGCTGTCACGCTAATGCCGTCACGGCAATGCTGTCACGCTAATGCGTTGAATAGCCGGTCGGGTGACCGGTATGTACCCCGGGCGTGTCGATATCCCGGCGCTGCGTATCCGGCACGGCCGCGCATGGTGATGGCGGGGCCGGACACGCCTGCCGGTTGTCGCCTGCCGGTTGCCATCCGCGGTTGTCGCCGTGGCGGGACGCGCACCGGGCCGGCGCGATCGTCCGGAGCCCGTCCGGAGCCGGGCCGGGGACCGGTTGGAGACCGGGCTGGGGAAGGCCGTCGGAGGCCGGAACCCGGTCCGCTCGCGTGCTTCACCCGGTAGCCTCGGACGGGTGGTCAGTACGGGTTTGTTCCCGGGCGGCAGGTGGCGATCACGGCATGGCTGCTGAACCGGTCGGCGACCCCGGCCAGGGCCCGGCTGTCCCGGACGCGCTGGTGGCGCCCACGGTGGGCGAACCGGTTGACGGTGACCTCAGCCGTGAGCTCGAGGATCTGGCGCATCGCGCGTGGCCGCCCCTGCGCGAGCGGCGGCTGGGTGGCTGGGTGCTGCGGGAGTCGGCCGGCTCCTCCCGGCGCGGTAACTCCGTGTGGGCCCGCGGCGACGTCGGTGACGTCGCCGACGCCCTGAACGCGGTCGGTGATTTTTACGCTACCGCCGGTCTGCCACCGACGCTCCAGATCACACCGGTGTCCCTGCCCTCGGACATCCACGAGGCGCTGGACGCGGCCGGTTTCGACGACACCGGGCCGACCGACGTCTGCGTCGCCGGCCTCGAGGAGATCCGCGAACGGCTGGCCGCCGGGCCCGCCGGGTACGTCCCCCTCGGCGCCGTCGGCTCCCCGTCCACCAGCGCTGACGGGTCCACCAGCGCTGACGGCCACCGGATGATCCTGCTCGACACTGTCGGTGATGTCTGGCTGGACGTCGCCGGCCAGGTGCTGGCGACCTTCGCCGGCCAGCGGGCCGGCACGCTGGGGGTGCTGGCGAACCTCACCGTGCCCGCGGCGTACGTCCTGTGCGTGCTGGACGGCGTGCCGGTGGCCGTGGGCCGCGGCACCGTGGACGGCGACTGGCTGGGGATCTACAGCATGGCGACCGTGCCGGCCGCGCGCGGCCGGGGAGCCGCCCGCGCGGTGCTCGCCGGGCTGGCGGACTGGGCGGCCGAGACGGGCGCGTCCCGTGCCTACCTGCAGGTCGAACAGACGAGTACGGCGGCCCGCCGGCTGTACGCCGCCCTCGGGTTCCGCCCCGTCTACCGCTACTCCTACCGCCGGCTGCACACCACCGCCACCGGCGCCCCCAGGTGAACGACCGGCGTCATCGGCCGTGCGGCATCGTCGGCACGGTCGTCCGGCCGCCGTGCGCGAGGGGCCGGCGGCCCCCCTGTCCCGCGGCCGGCCGTCCGGGGCACCGCCCGCGTCGACCGGTATCCAGCGGACACGGCCTAGCGTAGGGGGCATGACGTCCATGCAGGCCAGCCGTGGTCTTCTGGAGCCGCTGGGCCGTACCCGCGTGATGGGTGTGGTCAATGTGACGCCGGACTCGTTCTCCGACGGGGGTGCCTATCCGACCGCGGTCGACGCGGTCCGGGCCGGTCTGGCGATGGCCGCCGAGGGCGCCGACATCGTCGATGTCGGGGGCGAGTCGACCCGGCCCGGCGCGGGGCGGGTCGATCCGGCCGAGGAGCTGCGCCGGGTGCTGCCGGTGGTGACGGAGCTGGCCGCGGCGGGTGTCGCGGTGAGCGTCGACACGACCCGTCCGGCCGTCGCCGAGGCCGCGCTGGCCGCGGGCGCCGCGGTCATCAACGACGTGTCGGGTGCCGCCGACCGTGACCTGCTGGCGGTGGCCGCCGAGCGGGCGGTGCCCTACGTTCTGATGCACACCAGAGGTGTGAGCGCGGACATGGCCTCCCGCGCGGTCTACGGTGATGTCGTGTCCGAGGTCGTCGCCGAGCTGCGCGAGCGCCTCGACGTCGTGTTCGCCGCCGGGATCGCGCCCGAACGGGTGATCGTCGACCCGGGGATCGGTTTCGCGAAGGAGAGCGGGCACACCTGGGCGTTGTTGGCCCGCCTCGACGCCGTTGCCGCGCTGGGGCATCCGCTGCTGGTCGGCACGTCGCGCAAGTCCTTCCTGGGCAGCCTGCTCGCGGACGCCGACGGGCGTCCCCGCCCGGCCGGGGAGCGCGACGGCGCGACCCAGGCGACGACCGCCCTGCTGGCGGCCGACGGGGTGTGGGCGGTCCGGGTGCACGCGGTGCGGGCCGCGGCCGACGCGGTGCGGGTCGTCCAGGCATGGCGGCAGGCCCGCGAACGGCAGGCCCGGCCGGCTGATGGCGGGCCCGCGCCGGCGGAGCAGACGCCCGCCAGGCCGGATTCCGCCGCGCCGGATCCTGGGACGCCGGATCCTGGAGCGCCGGATTCCGGGGCACTGGATCCTGGCGTCACGGATCCTGGCGCGCCGGCCCGTGGCGCGTTCCGGCTCCCGCCCACGGGTGCGGTATGACCGGCGCGTCACCGGACGCCGACGCGCCGGCGTCCGTGTCCGGCGCCGTGGTGCCCGGCACTTCTCCGTCACCCGGCGTGTCATCCGGCACGTCTTCCAGTGCGTCTCCCACGACGTCCTTCGTCACGACCGCCGCGACCCCCGCCAGGGCGCCTGTCGCGTCCAGCCGGATTGCCGTGACCGGGCTGCGAGTCCGGGGCTATCACGGTGTGTTACCGGCGGAGCGCGAGCTCGGCCAGGAGTTCGTGGTGGACGCCGCGGTGTGGCTGGACACCTGGCCGGCCGCCGCCAGCGACGACGTCACCGCCACCGTCGACTACGGGACGCTCGCCCAGACACTGGCCGGGATCGTCGCCGGGGAGCCCGTCAACCTGATCGAGACGCTCGCCCACCGGCTGGCCGACGCGTGCCTGGCCGACGACCGGGTCCTGCGGGCGGAGGTGACCGTGCACAAGCCGGCCGCGCCGGTCCCGCTGCCGTTCACCGACGTCGCGGTCACCGTCACCCGGGGCCGGTGGGCGTGAGCGGGGCCACGGGCCCGCGGCGGCCGGCACCGGCAGGCCCGGCGCCGGCGGTGCTGGCGCTGGGCTCGAACCTCGGCGACCGCCTTGCCCAGCTGCGTGCCGCCACCCGCCTGCTGGAGCCCGTGGCGGTCTCGCCGGTGTACGAGACCGCGCCCGTCGGCGGGCCCGCGCAGGACGACTACCTCAACGCAGTGCTGCTGGTCCCGGCGGCACCGCCGCGGGACCTGCTCGCCGCGGCCCGGTCGGCCGAGGATGCGGCCCACCGGGCACGGGCCGTCCGCTGGGGCCCCCGCACCCTGGACGTCGACGTGATCGCCTGCGGTGACCTGACCAGCGACGACCCGGACATCCTGATCCCGCATCCGCGCGCCCACCTGCGCGCGTTCGTCTGCGTGCCGTGGCTGGACGTCGACCCGGACGCGGCGCTGCCCGGGCACGGCCGGGTCGAGGAGCTGGTGGCCGCGCTGGACACCTCCGGGGTCCGCCGGACGCCGTGGAGCCTGGCCGGGTGAGGCCGACGCGGGCGCGGGAACTGGTGGCGGCGGCCGTGGTGGTCGGCGTGCTGGCGTACGTGTTGCTGGCCTTCACCTACCGGGATCTGCCACGGTTCCCGCGGACGGCACCGCTGTCGCTGCTGATCGTCGGGCTGGCGGAGGCGCAGACCGCCGCCATCACCCGGCGCCGGTTGCAGGGGCGTCCGGGCACGCGGCCGATCCTGCCGTTGACCGTCGCCCGGCTGGCGGCGCTGGCGAAGGCGAGCAGCCTGACCGGGGCCGCGCTCATGGGAGCCTGGGCGGCGCTGCTCGGTTACACGCTGCCACGCCTGGAGGAGTTCGGTACCGCTGACACCGACGCGGTCACCGCCGGTCTCGGGGTCGCGGCGGCGCTGGTGCTCCTTGTCAGTGCCCTCCTGCTCGAGCGGGTGTGCCGGGTCCCGAAGCCGTGACGTGCCGACTGTATGATCATGTGTAGTCATATCGGCGGTGGTGTCCGTCGCCGGCCGCCGGGAAGATCGGCGCGGGTGCGCCGTCGGGTACGCTCGTCCCGCCGGGAGGCGGGCCCGGCGGCACGCCTGTCTGGATCATGCTCTGGATGGGCGTTCGCGACTGGTGTCCGCCTTGCGTGGCCAGCGCTGCCAGGCGATCGAAAGCCCCGGTTGGCCGCGAAGAACCCAGCTGATCGAGGAGTATGCGGTCGTGGTTTCCGCGGTGCCCACAACCCGGAGTGTCCGCCCGGCGTCTGGACACGATGAGGATCCCGCGATCCGGCGTTTGTCAACTGGGCGCACGCAACGCCAGCGCAACGCCGTGGTACACCGATGGGGGGACACATGACGTGGGCGCGGATCGTGAGGAGGCCGGTCGATGGCGGACGATATGCGACGATCTGACGCATCGAACCCACGTCGAGCCATGATCGCGGACGGTGCGCCAGCGGCGGCGGACCGCCCCGACGCGGGGCCGGTCCCCACCGGCCGTAGTGACTACCCTCCGAGTTCCTACCAGAACCAGGATGCTGAGCGCTACTACAACGCCCGCCAGTATCAGGATTCTGGCTCATATCGAGATCCTGATTCTCGCCAGGGGCCTTTCTCCCCTCAGATCTCCCCTCAGATGCCCGCGGGCCCTCAGCCGGCGGCCGGGGGATATCCCCCGCCGGGGCCGGGAGCGTATCCGGATTCGCGGTCACCCGGCCCGTCCCAGCGGCCAGGCGTACCGCCGCGGGCCGGCTACGTCCGGGACGAACCGGACGCCGGCTACGGGGCCGCGGCGGGCTACCGTGCCGGGTCCGTTCCCGGTGGCTACCCGCCGGCGGGCGGATATCCGCTGCCGGGTGCTCCCCAGGCCGGCGCCCCCGACCCCTACGGGGAGCAGACCAGGCTCGCGCCGGGGGCCAGGCCGTTCGGGCCGCCACCGGTCGACCCCGCCCCACGCGCTGGGGATCCATACCGGGAGGCACCCCGTCCGCAGGCACCCCCCGGCGGTTCCGGCGGCTCCCAGCCGGGGGCGCCCGGCTCGCGGCCGGCAGGCCGTTACCAGCCCGGCGCGCCCTACCCGCCGGATGGTGCCGGGTATCCGGCGAATCAGCCCGGGCCCGGCGCCTACCAGCCGCCGGCGGCCGGTTTCGGGACGGGCTACGCCGCTGGCGGGGAGGCGTCCGCCATCCAGGACGCCGCGGCGGCGGTGGCCACGCCATCCGCACCGCAGCCATCCGCGGCACAGCCGGCCGCGGCGCAGCCGGCCCGGTACCCGCCGGATCCGCTGCCGCTCGACGAGCCGGCGCCCGGCGCCATGACGGTCTTCACGGATCTGCGGTCCAGGAAGGGCAGCGACCGTCCCGGACGCCCGGACGGTGTCCCCCCGCCCCGGACCAGGCAGGCCGGCGCCGACACGTCGGCATCGACCTCCCGCCGGCCCAGGCCGGACCGCGCCGACCGCGCCGACCGTCGAGCGGGCCCGTCGGCCGCCGAGCAGAGCACCACTGGCGAGCAGGCCGTTACGCTCCGAGCCGAGTCGGGCCGGCGCCGGGACGACCGGGACGACCGGGACGACCGGGACGACCGGGACGACCGGGACCGGAGCGACTCCCGGCCACCAGGCCGGTCCGCGAGCCGATCCGCGAGCCGGTCCGCGAGCCGGTCCGCGAGCCGATCCGCGGACGGGTCCACGGCGGACGCGGGAACGCGCCGCGGTCGTTCCCGCGATGCCGGCGGGCTCCCCTGGCTGCTGCGCCGACTGGTGTACGCGGTGGTGATCCTCGGTGTCGCCTTCGCCGTCGGGGGCGGGGCCGGGTTCGTGTGGCAGAAGATCGGCGCTCGTGGGGACGGTGCCGCCGCCGTCACGGCCCGGCCGTCCGGGGCGCCTGACGACCAGGCCGGCGCCACCGCGGGGCCCGGGGCGCCCGCGAGCCAGCCGCCGGCCACGGCGGCCGTCCCGCCGGACTGGGCCGCCGTCACCGACGCGCAGCAGAAGGCGACGTTCTCCCACCCGGCGGCCTGGCAGCAGCGCCGGGACAACACCGCGGTCTTCTTCGTCGAGCCGCCGGTGGGGAACGCGCGGTCCGGCGGCCCGCAGATGGTCGGTGTCGCCCGGGTCGCCGGGACGGACCAGGCGGCCGCGCTCACCGCCGTCCAGGGCTCGGAGTTCGCCATCCAGCCCGGCGTGACCAGGGAGACCACCCGGACGGTGGCGGATCCCGGCGGCGGGCAGGCCCAGGAGTGGGTTGGCTCGTACCTGCGCGAGGGGCAGCGGGTCACCTATGTGATGCGGGCGGTGCCGGCCGGGGAAGCGGTCTACGTCCTGATCGCCCGCTCGTCGTCGCAGTCGGCGGCGACCGCGGCCACGCTGCTCGAGAGCCTGCGCGCCTCCTTCCGCCCGGCATGACCCGGCTGCCCGGGACGGCCGTCCGGAACGCCCGAGCGCACCGGGCAGGCCGCGGAGCGCTCTCGAGTACGGTCACCGCTGGTAACGCTTTGGTTTTGTTGAACGCGGGGGCCGGAAACAAGCGGCTGTAACAGCAGCTGTTTTGTTCCTCATTGCGGTGAGCTGGTGCTTCCTGAACCGGGCAGCGTTACCCGATCGACGCTTCGGCTGCCGCCGCGCACACCGTCCCCGCATGACGGAGGGGCCTGTCGTGATACGAGAACCCACTGTCATTGTGTATCCGTTGTTAATTTCTGCTGTTGGGGAATTATTTCTCTGTTGTTTCCGCGGGCGACGACCGGTGGCCGTCGGGCCGGCCTACAGGTCGGGCCCGGCGGCGGACGAGTGCATCGGGGCGAGCAGCCGCCAGATCACCTCGGCGGTGTCGAAGTGTTTCGGGCCGGTGGCGGGTGGCCAGCCGTGGGCGAGGCCGGGGAGCAGGAACTCCACGATCCGGCTGCCGGACGAGCACACCGTCTCCTGCCTGATCGCCGTGTACCCGTCGCGGGCGGCTGTCGCGGCACCGGCCCCGGAAGCGTTCGTCCCAGTGCCGTCTTCAGCGCCCGCTGGTGGGGCGAGGGCCGCGACGGCCTGGCCGGCCGGCGCCTGCTGTGCGCCCCCGCCGGCGCCGGCCGGGCCGGCGGCCCTGTCCTGCGCGAGGCCGACCAGCTGGCC
>NZ_CAKKTL010000180.1:0-10680 GCF_920664355.1 Protofrankia sp. CiP1_Cm_nod2 | reverse complement strand
CCGCCGGCCTCGCGCCCGGCCGGCCCGCACCGGCCGCCGGCCCAGCGCAGCGGTGGGCCCCGCAACGCCTGTGGGCCGCGGACGGGCTGGCCGCCGCGTTGGAGGAAGCCACCAGCCAGGCGGAGCCCCGTGTACTTCCCGGCCTGCCCGGCCGGCCCGGCATCGGTGGCATCGGCGGCGCGGCACTCACCGCGGCCGCCCACCAGTGGCTCGTCGCCGACCCGGCCCAGCTCCCCGTGGCGGTGCTGGGCGGCCGGCAGGTCCGCGACACCCTCGTCGCCGAGTTCGAGCAGCGCGTCGACGCGCTGCGGCGGATGGACGACCTGCTCGGCGGGGAGGACGTCCACGGGCTCGCCGCGGCGGAGCTACGAGTGATCGTCCGGCTGCTGCGTACCGGCGCGTACGGCCAGCGGCAGCACGGCCGGCTGTACGCCGTCGCCGCGGAGCTCGCGCGGCTCGCCGGCTGGGCGGCGTTCGACAGCGGCCGGCACCAGGTGGCCCAGTGGTACTGGCTGATCGCGTTACGTACCGCCCACGAGGCCGGCCGGCCGGCGATCGGCGCCAACGTCCTGCGTTGCATGGCGGAGCAGGCGGTACGTTTCGGCGACCCCAGCGACGCCGTCACCCTGCTGCGCACGGCCCGCGCGGGCGCCGCGGACGTTCTCACCGCCACCGAGCGGGCCATCGTCGCCGGCTGTCTGGCCGTCGCGTACGCCCAGCTCGGCGACGTCCGGTCGGTACACGCCGAGATCGCCGAGGCGCTGGCCCAGATCGAGCGGGCCGACCCGGCCGCGGACCCGGAGTACGTCTACTGGTGCTCCCGTTCGGTGATCGAGTACTACGCCGGCAAGGCGCTGCTGTGCGCCGGTGACGTCGCGGCGGCCGTCGAGTACCTCAGCCGTTCGGTCGACCAGCTCGACGCCACCGCCTACCCACGGGAGCTGATACACCACAGCGCGTGGCTCGGCGTCGCCAAAGTCGACGCCGGGGACGTCGAACAGGCCGTCTGCCTGGGCTATCAGGTGATCGAGCTCGCAGCCCGGATGGCCTCCGAGAACGCCAGGGTGGACGCGCTGACGCTGTGCGACGCGATCGAGATGGCCGGGTACCCGGGCGCACGGGCACTGACCGACCGTGCCCGCGCCGCCCTGCGCGCCGGGAACCCGGCCGCGGCGGGGCCCTGACCGTCCGCCATCGCCTCGGGTCATGGCGGACGGGCCATGACGAACAGACCTGTGGCGGACGGAGCATGGCCGACGCCGCCCTGTGACCGGCACCGCTCGCGGGCGCCCGCCCGCCGGCAGGTCCGCCGCCGGCCGTCGGGAACGGGATGCCCGCCGCCCCGTGGCAGCGCGGCCGGGGCCGAGCGGGCCGTGGGGCCGGGCGGGCTGCGCGGTCGGGAGGCCCCCGTGACCGGAAGATCCTTAATCGCGAAGTGCCGCGACCGAGGGGCGTCAGCGACGGAGCCCCGTCGGCGGACAGACATGGCCGCTGCGGCGCGTTTTCGACACCATGGGTCGGGACGGGCCGGGCCACTGCGGTCACGGCTGTCGATATCACGACACATCCATCGGCTGATCTGCATGGATGTCATTGAGTGGGTACAGGGGACGTCGGCCTCGACGTCCGCTAGCGTGATCGGAACACCCGCACGTGGGGGACGGAGGCCATGAACAGTCCGGTGGTACCCATCACGCTGATAGTGGTGCTCCTGATCGGCGCGATCCTCTTCGTCGTGCTCTCCAGCCGTGACCAGGAGCGTCCCGGTCCCGACTCGAGGCCGCAGCCGCGACACTCCTCCCCCGACGAGACGATGCCCGTGCGGCGGCCACCACAACGCCGGCGCCGGCGCCAGCGCCAGGGCGTTCTCGCGTCGCTGCGGCGCCCGGCCGCGACGCGGGAACAGGCCCGTGGCAGCGATCCGGACGACTCGGCCGGCCCGGCTCCCCGCACCAGCGGCCCGCCGGCCGCCCCCACCCAGTTCGACGGCCCCGCACTCCTGGGCGACGCCGCGGCTCCCACCGCACCGGCGCCCACCACATCGGTGCCCACCGCACCGGTGCCCACCGCACCGGTTCCACCGGCTCCCCCGGCGTCCGTCAGGGCCTCGCACGCCGATGCCGCGACCACCGCATACCCCGCGCCACCGCCGTACCGCGCGCCGGCTCCCGGGAGCGGGCCCGACGGCCCCGTCGACCCGGCGGCCACCACCCGGGTGACCCCGCTGGTCAACGCCACCGCCGACGCCACCGTCCGGGTCGAGGGGGATCATCGGCAGCAGTCCCGCGGCCCGGACGCCACCGGGTGGATGCCACCGCTGGTCGGCCCGCCACCACCGGTCATCCCGGTCCCGGAGAGCGGCCGGGCCAGGCCGGCGGTCGACCAGCCCGCCGCCGGCGGGCCCGCGCGGGGTGAGGACCTGCCCGCGGGCACCGCGGGGTACGGCACGCCCGGCTCCCCACCTGGCACCGGCGCCGGGAGTCCGGCCGACGCGCAGGCCGGCGGATACCCCGACGCCGGCCCAGGCGCGGCCCGCTCCCACGGTGGCAGGCCCGACGCCCCGCGGGACGATCACGGTGTACCGGCGGAGAGCGGCTGGACGCTCCCCCCGACCGCACCGATCCCCCCGCCGCCAGCTCCTGGCGGCGAGCAGCTGGTCGCGAACGAGCCGGACGTCTCCACGTCGGCGCCGCTGCGGCTGGCCGCGGCCGGCCGGACCAGGCGCGGCAAGCGCGGCGGCCCCAACGAGGACGCCTTCGTCGTCGTTGATGGCCTGCTCGCGGTCGCCGACGGGGTCGGCGGCGAGGCAGCCGGGCAGATCGCGTCCACCCTGGCGGTGACCACGGTGGCGAGCTTCCGCCCACAGTACGCCGCCGACCCGCGCGACGGGCTGCGGAGGGCGCTCGAGCGGGCCAACCGGACGGTCCGGGAGAAGCCCCTGGAGGAGCCCTCCTGGCACGGCATGGCCTGCACCCTCGACGTCGTCGTGCTGGGCCGGCAGCAGGACACCGGCCGGACCCTCTTCGTCGCGCACGTGGGGGACAGCTCCGTCTGGCTACAGCCCGGCCGTGGCCGGCCGCGGCAGCTCACCACACCGCACGCCATCAAGAACGGGCCACTGCTCAACGCGATCGGCCTCAACGAGGATGTCGAGCTCGATCTGCTGGAGGAGCCCGTGCGGGCCGGCGACCGGGTCGTCCTTGCCAGCGACGGGATCACCAAGGTCATGGCGCCCGAGCAGCTCAACGGCCTGCTGATGGAGCTGGGCAGTCTGAGCCCGGAGCGGGCCGCGGACGCCCTGGTGGACGCGGCCATGCACGCCGGTGCCCGCGACGACACCACCATCGTCGTAGCCGACCTGGTCGCCGACGACACCTCCACCCGCTGACCGCTACCGGTACTGGTACCGGTAGCCTGCCATCGTTCATGACCAACCGGTAAACTTGACCGGGTCCGGGGGCAACTGACACTGCGGGTACCCGGTCCAGTATTTTGATCATAAGGATATCGGCCGGTAACAGGGTGGACCATCTCACCGTGCCCCGTCCGGGTTACGGGAGTTTTCGATGGTCGTGATGCGGGGGCATCCAATTATCAACAACAGATCGTCGTCAGTCTCCACGAACGCAACCAGCGCACTCGTGGGGAACCGTGTCGATCCCGGATTCCCCCGATGACGACAATGGAAACACAACCCGCATCGCGTGTCGCGCGCATCGGTCTGTGGGGTGCTCCGCTGAGCGGCAAGACCACTTTCCTGGCCGCGCTGCAGATCGCCGTCGTCAACCACCCGGACAATAACAATGACGACTGGCTCATCACCGGGGTCGACGACACCGCGTCGGACTTCCTGAGCTACAACACCAAACTGATGAGCGAGGACCAGCTCTTCCCACCCGCGACCAGCGGTGTCATGGAGCTCCGATGGCGCCTGATCAAGCCCATCCGCGACAGCAGGGCGTGGTGGCGCAGGCTCCGCAGCCCCATCGTGCCCGGCCAGGCCGTCCTCGAGATACAGATGCTCGATGTCGCCGGCCGTATGTTCGCCAGCACGTCGGATGACTCCTCCACGAAATCCCCGATCTTCGCGGAGAAGGACGAACTGGATATCTTCGACGAGCCCGAGCCACAGACCCCCAGGCAGATCATAGATCATCTGGCGGAGTGCGACGGGATCGTGTACCTTTTCGACCCCGTCCACGAACGGAGGTCCTACCGGTACTTCCAGCGGATGCTGGAGCAGCTGGCCCGCCGGTCGTACGAGATGGGCCGGCTGCGGGACGGGCGGCTCCCGCACCACCTCGCCGTCTGCGTCACGAAGTTCGACGACCCGACGGTCTACCGGAAGGCCCTCAACCACGGGGTCGTGCTGGCCGGTGACGACGATGCCGGGACCCCGACAGTCCAGGACGACTATGCCGGTGAGTTCTTCCGGGGGCTGTGCAACGACCGGGACGGCACTTCCTCCCCGCTTGTCATGCGCAGTATCGAACGATACTTCCAGGCCCAGCGGGTGAAATATTTCGTGAGCTCGGCCATCGGTTTCTATATCGGCCCGAGCCGCGTCTTCCGAGGACGCGACTGCGCCAACGTCGAGAGGACTCCGGAGGGCATACCGCGCATCCGCGGCCAGGTCACGCCCATCAATGTGCTGGAGCCGTTCCTGTGGCTGGAGAAACAGATCCACCGGTCATTCTCCGGAACATGACCGAGCAGGCACCGCACGACCCGGGCCGGACGGTCCCGGCCGGTTGGGCGCTGATGGGGAAAGAACCGAACAGCGAAGACGACTATGCCGTGCTGCGGTCGGGCGGGGACTTCTTCTCCCGGGCCGGCTTCGACACGATCCTGCAGGACTTCACCCCGGGCACCCCACCGTGGCCGGTCCCGCAGCCGCTGCCCAATGCCCTGCCATGGATGACAGTGAGCTACGCCTCCCACGGCGAGGGAAGCGTGCTCGGGATCGCGGTGCGGACCTGGTCCGACCAGGTCGACGGTGGGGGCAGGCAGATCGCGACGACCGGTTATCTCTGTGTGCCCTTCGCCGATCTGGCTCGCGTCCCAACGTCCTATGCGACGTTGTACTCCGCGCTCCGCGACGCGGGCGTCGCCGAACGTCGCGACGGCGACGGGCCGGTGCCCGTCACCCTCACTCCCCTGGACGCCGGCGAGCTGGCGGAGCACATCGAGCGGTTCGGCTTCGCTCTGGTGGCGGCCACCGCCGGGCTGCTGCTCGCGCACCCGGTGTCGGTGCTCGACGCCCCGGCCGGCCACCCCGACGAGCAGATGGTGCAACGGCTGCGCTTCCTCGACGCGGTGGCCGCGCTGCTCCCCTACGGTCAGCGGTCGAAACTGGTAGCCAGCACCTGGGCGGACGGCGGGAGCATCCACCGGATCAGGCTGGCGTTCACGAACCGTGCCCGGCCGGAGCACGCGGGCATCCGTTGGGTGCCCCCGGACAGGCTGCCCGTCGTCGAGCTGTCTCCCTCCCTCCGCCAGCCGCGCGTTTCCCCCGACAACAGACACATCCACTATGCGCACCTGCTGATGGCCATGAAGAAGAGCGGTCATACCGTTCAGGAGATCGTCGAACATCTAGCCTCGGCCGGGGAACCACACCGGACGAACGATCCCGGCCATGCCATACACTGCCTTTCCAGGCTGGACGCACAGCTCGCCTCTTCCGTCCACCCTGCCAAAGCTGTCAAACCTGTCCAACCTGTTAAAGCTGTCAAAGCTGTCAAACTGGTCAAATCCGTCCAGCCGCTCCCGCCCACCCCGGCAAAGCCTGTCGTGGCACGCCCTCGGCCTACGGGCAGGGCCGCCGAGGAGCCCGACCGGAACGCCTGGCGCGGGACGGTATGGGGCCTCCTCGAGACGGCGAGCCCGGAGGGGCTGGCGGAGATCGGGCAGACGTGGCCGGAGTGGACGGCCAGGAAGCCGAAGGAGCTACAGCACTGGCTGGCGGTCTCCATAGGGACGATCGGCCGGAGGCTGCTGTGGGCGAGCGATGTGGATCTCACCGCGCCAGAACGCCTGCTCGGCCTGGCCGACCGTCTCGGCCTCGCCGACCAGGCGCTCGCGGGGCTGCTGGACGCCCAGAAGGCGCGGCAGGAGGCGGCTGCAGCCGCACTCGGACAGCCAGTCGACCAGCCGGCGTCCGACCAGCCAGTACTCGATCGGCAACGGTGTGCCACAGCCGCGTCCCTCGTGCTGCGGCACTTCCGCGACCGTCGTCTGCCTACCGGGCGGACGACGGTCGACGCCGATGACGAGGTACTGACCGCGATCACCTACTACGCGCCCGAATCGCTGGCGCGCGAGCTGGTCCGGCAGGCAGCCGACCGCCTGCCGGATGAGCAGATCAAGGCCATGCTGGCATGGCTGGAGACCGCCGGCCCACTACGGGAAAGGCTGCGCCCGTTCCGCGACGTCATCGACGGCGCATCGTCCGAAGCGGCGGCTCTGGCCGTGGGCACAGTCAGAGAGCACGGCGGCTCCTATGTTCTCGCCCTGCTGCAGCTGGCTCGCAAGGCCGGCGGCTTCAGGGCTGCCGCCGTCCTGCTCCCATACGCGCTGCAGTGGATGCTGTCCGAGGTACCCGCGCTCCTGCGGGACGAGGAGGACAGAAAGGGCTGGGTCAAGGAGCTCCGCTGGGCCGTGCCGGACCGGACGAAGACCGGTGAGCTCGAGGCGGTCGAGCTTGAGGCGGTCATGGACCTGCTCCTGCTGGCGTTCGGAGAACAGCCGCGCGAAGATCTGAAGCTGTGGGCGAGCGAAGCCGGCGAGCTCGCCGACAGCTACGTCAGCTCCTTCCGCAGCTCGTTCATGAGCCTGCCCGGCAACAGCGACACCAAGAACATGTACCAGCAGATATTCAAAACCCTGACCGGTCATGTCCGGAGAACCGGCTGGCCGGATTCTCCACCGGCAACGAACCGAATCCTCCTGCTGCTTCGCGATATCGCCACAAAATCCGGTGTCGTCAAAGACGATCTGCTCGCGGATATGGTCCTCGAATTTTTCGACCACCTGCCACGGAGAGATCCGGTGAGAAAACTCCCCGGGAAAAAGGAATGGGACGCCCTGTTCAAGAGCAGGTATCCACGCCTCACCGGGGAGCGTATTCCGCTGAGAAAGATGGGTCGTTGAGCCGGGGCGCACCGGGTCGGGGATGTGCCAGCCGGGACCAGCCGGGGCCGTGGTGGGCACCCCGGCCGGACAGGCGGCGACAGCCCGGGCAGGCAGCGCCGGCCGGCATGACCCGTGACCGCATGCCGTCGGGAGCACGCGGCCGGGACGGATCCGGCGCGATCGTGAAACCCGCTGTGACGCCCGTCCGGTGGCTCACGCCCGTCGTCACAGCGCTCCTCACCGTGCTCCTCACAGCGCTCTTCGCCGCGTTCCTCGCCGCGCTGTTCGCTCTGCTGCCCGCCATCGGCGGCAGCGGTACCGGCCTCGGGCTGCCGGCAGCGTCCGCGGCCACCCCGCGGCCGGCCGCGCTCCCCCCGGAACCGGCCCCCGACCCGCAACCGGGCGTCCCGCAGATGGACCGCGCTGCTGTCATGGCCGCGCTGCACGTCGACGACGTCCCGGCCGACTACGTCGTCCTCGTCGACACCTCGGCGTCGATGGCCGCCGGTGGGCTCGCCGGCCAGGTGAGCCACTTCCTGCGGGGCTTCGTCGCCGGCCTCGCGCCCAGCGACCGTTTCGTCCTGATCGGCTTCGACGTCGCCCCGGCCGTGCTCTACGCCGGCCCCGCGGCCGGCGCGGCCGGCGCGGTCGACCGGCTGCCCCGCGTCCCCACCGGGACGCACACCGACATCGGCGCCGCCGTCAGGGAGGCGGTCGACGAGCTCGGCCGGCACGACGCGTCCCCGGTGGCCGCAGTCTTCCTGCTGACCGACGGGCGGCATCAGCCGCCTCCCAACAGCGGCTTCCCAACCGGTGACGACCGCCCGTGGCAGCTGCTCGGGGACGACGCGCGGCAGCGGCTCGACGTCACGAAGGTCCACGGCTACGGCGTCGCCCTGCGTGACGACGATCAGGCGCGGGACGGAGCCGGCCAGCTCAAGCGGGCGCTGCCCACCACCACGGTGCTCGCGCTGCCCACGGGCCAGCTGCCCGCCTACCTGGACCGTGCCAAGGACGACACCCGCCGGCGCAAGGCCGCCAACCTGCTCGAGGCCGACGTGCGCGGGCAGGTCGTGGTCTCCTGGGACCCACAACTGGCCGACGTGGACCCGGCGGCGTCCCCGCTCGTCACACAGGTGACGCTGACATCGCGGGAACGGTGGCTCCCGCTGGAGCTCACCGATGTCTCGGTCACCTCGTCCGACCGGGACGTGTGGGCGGACGGCATCCCGTCGCGGATAACTCTGGAACCGGGACACAGCGTCACCGTTCCGGTCACGCTGAGCTGGAAATCGCACACTACCGGCCGGCTCCGCGGCTCGAGAACTGTCACCAGCGAGCTACGCCTGGGCGCGAATATCGACTCATCGTGGCGGAACGTTACTGAAAGCGACTTCAAGCTGCCGCTCCAGCTACGCCTCGCCGGCGAGAGCAGCACCCTGTACGGCTCGAGCCGGGCCGGCTGGAACTTCGCCGGGCTGCTCCTGCTCGCCCTGCTGGCGGCGGCGGGCCTTGGGGCGGCCGTCGGCGGCTTGCTGTGGTGGTATCCGAAGCTGACCGGTGTCCTGTCCGCGGAATGGCCGGACGGCCAGATCGTACGGGCGGAGCTGTCCGGGCGGAGAGTACGGATCGGCCCGGGGCGGCGGCTCGACGTCCCCGGCCTCGGATCGGTGCGTGGCCGGCGGGCCAGGAGCATCGGCGAACTCCGTCGAACCGACATCTTCGTGTGCTACCAGGCGCCGCGCCCGGCCGGCAAACCGCGTCACCAGACGCGCCGGGACGGGAAAACGCGCTACCAGCCGCGCCGGCCCCGGAAACCGCCCCGGCTCCGGTTCTCCCCGGGCGACTCCTGGGTCATCGGAGACACAACCTTCATCTATACCGGGGCTGGGCAGGCGGACGACCCGTTCGCCGTGTTCTTCCGCGACCGTCCGGGCCCCCACAGCGGCCCGGACAACGGCCGCGGGAAGCGCATCACCCGCTGACGGAACGTATCGAACAGCCCTGGGGGCTTTCAGTCGTCATCCCCCGGGAAACGGATGGAATGGCGCGCGCGCAGCGCCCGCTCACGTTCCGCCAGCGCCTGCGCGAGCCCGGCATCGGCCTCCCGCAGGAGCCGTCCGACGCCCCCCAGCCCGCCCAGGCTCTTCGTGATCGCCTCGTTGGCCGTCGCGTGGGCCCGCAGGGCCGCGGTGAGCTGCTCGTTCTCGGCGACCAGCCGCTCCAGGGCGGCCGTGGCACCGGCCAGCTCCCCAGCCAGCCGGCCGTGCTCCTCCTTGGCGCGGGCGATCTCCTCCTCCCGGGCCCGGATCCGCTCGGCCCACTCGTGCTGGGCGGACGCGGCCTGTGCCAGCAGCCGCTGAAGATCCTCCCGTAGCTCCCCGAGCTGCTCATCGGTCAGCCGCAGCAGCCGTCCGGCCGCGAGCTCCAACGCCCGCTCCGTCTCGGCCACCGGGGTGGCGAAGACCTCCGCCCGCTCGGTGAGATCATCGTGCTGCGCCCGCAGCGTGTCGAGGAAGCCGGCGACCTTCTCGGCGTGCCGGAGCTCCCCGACCCGGGCCCGCAGCAGCTCGTACTCGGCGGCGCGGTCGAGCAGCCCCCGTTCGATGCCACGGCGGCGGTCCAGTTCCGCCCGTAGCGCCGCGACATCCGCCGCTGCCGACGCCTGCTCGGCCGCGGAGCGCAGCAGCTCCTCCTCGGCCGGGATACCGGCGTCGGCCACCGCCAGCAGGCCCGGCAGGACCTCGACGAGATCCTTCGCTGTGGCCAGGGCGGCGTCGAGGGCCACCACCACGCCGAACGCCTCCGCCGGGTCGGCCTCACCGGCCCCGGCCCCGGCCCCGGCCCCGGCCTTCACCGCCAGCACAGCCTGCCGGAATGCCGAACGCAACGCGTCGAGCGCCGTCACCGGCGCATCCGGAGAGGCGGTGATCGCCACCTCCCCGGGCCGCGGCTCGGCCCAGGGGTCCTCAACCACCATTCCTCCGTTCATCCCCTGCTGACGGCCTGTATCCCGCCGCCGGCCCCCCGCCACGCCCGGTCTGGGACGGCACAGGCGAAGGTCACCCGTTCTCCGCCGCCGGAGCTGAGGGGAGAGGCAGGACCCGCGCCGGCCCACCGGCGACCGGGTGCAGGACGAGTGCGCCAGGCCCGAACCCGGTGCGGACGGCCCGCGCCCCCACGTGGTAGCCGCCCGATGGCAGATCGTCCCGTAACGGTATCCGGACCGGAAAACGACCACCGTGACCAGCCGGCTGGACGTCGACAAGCACCTCACGGCCGTGGGAGCCGTCGACGGTCACCACGACCGGGACGTCGCCGGCCTCGGCCCGTTCCAGTGGGAGAGCACCCGGTGTAGCGACCACCAGACTCCCCGCGGCCAGCAGGCCGTCACGGACCTGGTGCACCCGCAGGCTCAGGGCATGCGGGCAGCCCTCGGCCGCGGTCACCCGGCCGGCGGCCAGCACCGCCGCCCCACGGGCCGCCGCGAGCTCGGGGCGGTCCACCGCCAGTGGCACCGGGATGCCGCCCCGGCCGAGCGCGGCC
>NZ_CAKKTL010000179.1:3290-11111 GCF_920664355.1 Protofrankia sp. CiP1_Cm_nod2 | reverse complement strand
GTCGTTCCGCCGCGCGAAGGCACTCGGCCGTGCGATTTTCCGGCCATATCAGCGAACCTTCCTCCTGGCCTCCACCCATGTCGGCGACGACCGGGTCGCGGGCGCCTTCGCGGCCGAGCTGCTTGCCCCGGCCGAGGGAATACGCCGTGCACTGGCGACTCTCGGGACGCACGACGAGGACGCCGCCCTCGACGTCATAGCGAGCCATTTCGGCGTTTCACCACTGACCGTAAGACATCAGGTCGACAACCAGCTTGAGGACATCTGAAAAGCTAATAATATTCATTTCAGCCCGGTGGGGGCGGGGTGTCGGTGGGCGTCGCCGGGCGGGACGGTCCGACGCGCTGCCGGTAGCGTCGGGTCTTGGCCCGGTTACCGCAGACGGCGGTCGCGCACCAGCGCCCGGTCCGGGGCTTCGATTCGTCGTAGAAGACGACTCGGCAGTCCGGCGCCGCGCACATCTTCACTCGCTGCCAGGTGCCGTCCGCCGTTGCGAGGACCGCGGCGGCCGCGAGACGCGCCACTGCCTGAGCGGCCTCGCCGCCTCCGGCGGGTTCGAGTTCGACACCGCCGGGGCCCACCCGGATCCGCAGCGCGAGGCGGTCGGCCACGTCGCCCAGATCGACGCTCTCCGGAGGCGGTTGCGTAGTCCGCCGGTTGGCCGCGGCCGCCTCGCGAAGCGCCGTGCGCAGGCGCAGCGCGTCCGCGAACTCGGTCTCGCCCGCGAACGCCCCTTCCGGCGCCAGGCCGTGAGCCGTGAGCCAGCGGCTCAGCGCCTCGGGATCCGTGAGCTGCTCGCGCGGCCGGTGGGCGCCGAAGATCCGCTCGTCCACGGAGTTGAGGAACGCCCCCAGTGCACGCAGCGACAGCGGCGCACCGTAGTGCGACGACCAGGCGTCCAAGGGGTCCATGTCCTCACCAGTGAACCACCTATCAGGAGCGACACCATTAAATGATATAGATGGTGTTGGTAAGGGCTGCGGCCTGAAGATCTACGACTAGAAGGGGCCCGGATGCGTACAGGAGAGCAGGCAGGACGGAGATCAGGCGGGCCGGCCGGGAGGGTGACGCCGTTCCGGATCAGCACACCGGACGACGTGCTGGAGCGGATCCGACAGCGTCTCGCCGAATTCGACCCGGCGGCCCTGTCGAGACGGCCCGGTTGGCAGTCCGGTACCGACCCGGCGGCGCTTGACGCACTCACGCGGTACTGGCTCACCGGCTACGACTGGCGCCGGCACGAGCGAGAGCTCAACACCTTCGAGCAGTTCATCGCCACCGTTGACGGCGTCAAGCTGCACGTCCTGCGGGAGCCCGGCTCCGGAACCGCTCCCTCGACGGTGCTGCTGCTGCATGGATGGCCCACCTCGTTCGCGACGTTCCGCGCGGTCATCCGCGGGCTCGCGCACCCGGAGACCGCCGGCGGCGATCCGAGGGACGGGCTGACCGTCGTCGTCCCGTCACTACCCGGATACGGCTTCTCCTCGCTCGCGCCGGCCCCGCTCGGCGCGCGGTCGGCCGGGCACCTCTTCCACAGGCTGCTTACCGAGGTTCTCGGGGAGTCCAGGTACTACGTCCACGGCGGGGATCAGGGTGCGCCGATCGCCGAGTGGATGGCCTTCGACCATCCGGACCACTGCGCCGGGCTGCACACCACCCTCCTCGGCGTCCGTCACGACGGGGCGCCCCTGGGAAGCGGCCTGACCGGCGTCGAGGATCCGTCGGCCGACGAGGCCGCGTTCGTCCGGCGGGAGCATGACCTGAACACCGGCCCCCTGGGCGCATACCTTCTTCTGCAGGTGACGGCGCCGCTCACGCTGGCACCGGCCCTGGCGGACAGCCCGGCCGGCTTCGCCGCATGGGCGCTGGAGAAGTTTCACCTGTGGAGCGACCCCAACGCCAACGCCAACGCCGCCGGCGGCGGACCGGCGCTGACCGCGGACGACATCATCACCGAGATGATGATCTATCTTGCCTCGGGCAGCGTCGCCAGCTCGTTGGTGGCCTACTCGGAGTTCCTCGCCGGCCCGATCACGCTTCCGCCCGGCCGCGTCATCGAGGTGCCCTCCGCGTTCGCGGCCTTCCCCGACCCGCGGGTCGTGACCCCGCCGGCGAGCTTCGTCGCGCGTTCGCGCAACCTGGTGCGATTCACCGAACCGCCGCGCGGTGGGCACTTCCCGGCCCTCGAGGTCCCTGAGATCTTCACGGCCGACCTGGCCGGGTTCGTCCGGCAGGCGGAACGCGCCAGCACGACGACGTGATCCGCGCATGCGTCGACGAGCCGGGCCGGGCCGGGGCGCGCCACCGTTCGGGTGAACGGTGCGTTTCCCGTTTCCCAGGCGGGAGCGTAAGAACCCCAGGCAGGAGCGTAAGAAAAACGTGACACTCCCCTCTCCACGGTTCTCACCGGGTCAGCTCTTCATGATCGGTTCACCGGGTCTCTCCGGCTGGTTCAGGATTTTTCTGGTGAGCTGGTGGAGGGCGGGGCAGAGGTTGACGGTGTCCTCGTAGCAGGCGACGTTGACCAGGATGTCGGCGGCGGCGACCAGCAGCGCGTAGCGTCCCGACGGGCTGTCGAGGATGTCCGCGAACGTGGCGTGGAGCTGTTCGGCGGTTTCGGGGGCGGCCAGGGCGGTGCAGTACAGGCGTGCGGCGCCGGAGCCGGCCACGCCGGTGCCCCAGTGTTCCCAGTCGAGGATCGTCAGGTTGGGGATGGTGACGTTGCCCCAGTGCAGGTCCAGGTGTTCGGTGCTGCCCCAGGCCGGCGCGATTCCCGGGGGGAGTGGCCGGCGGCCGCATGTCGGGTGAACACGCACGGTGACACCGTACCGTCCGGACCGATGGCGGCGGTGCCGTGTCCGCACTGCCCGCAGGTGTCCGCCTGCTGTCGTACTGAGGGTGTTGGCCGAGGTGTAGGTGGAAAACGTTATCTCGACAACGTTTTCCACCGACGGCTTCCGTACCCGTAGGTGGAAAACGTTGTCGGGGCAGCGCTTTCTACCTACGAGTGGTGGATGCCGGCTGCGGTCGTGGGTGGTTTTCGTCGATATGGTGTCCCTACGCGTGGATGTCGGGGGTCAGCGGCGTTGGGGGCGTGGGTGTGAACGGGTGTGCTGGTGGGGGTGGGACGCAATGGTCTGTCAGCGGGGGGCAGGCTGGGTGCTCTGGAGGGTTTCGGCTGTCTGGAGCGCTTCGGGTGCCTGGCGGGCCTGGGCGCGCTGGGTGATGGTGTGGACGGTGGCGGCGGCGATCATTGTCGTGATGCCGCCGAGCCACAGCCCGGCGCGGGCGTTGAGCCGTTCCGAGAGGAAGCCGACCCACAGGGAGCCGAGCGGGGTCGATCCGATCATGATGGTCGTGTAGACGGACATCACCCGCCCCCGGAAGGCCGGGTCGCTGCCCAGCTGGATGCGGTGGTTCGCGGCCTGGGCGAAGAAGATCGCCCCGAAGCCGGTGGCGAACAGGCCCACCGCGGCGGTCGCGAACGTCGGGGCCCAGCCGGTCAGCGTCATCACCAGGCCGAGGCCGAACGCGCCGCCGGTCACCAGCCCGGCCGCCGGCCGGCCGCGCCGTCCGGTCGTCGCCAGCGCCGAGAGCAGCGAACCGGCGGCGAACGCGGTGGTGAGCAGCCCGAACGACGCCGCGTCGGCATGGAACACCGTCCTGGCCAGCAGCGGCAGCGTGAGCTGGAAGTTCATCGCGCACAGGCCGACGGCGGCGGCCAGCGCGAGCGGCAGCGTCAGATCCTGCCGGGACGCGAGGTAGCGCAGCCCGTCCACGATCCGCGTGCCGGTGGCCGGCCGGGTGACCCGGTGCAGCTCCGCGGGGCGCATCATGCGCAGGCCCACCACGGTGGCCAGGTAGCTCACCGCGTTGACCACCATCACCGGGCCGGTGCCGAACGCGGCGATCAGCACGCCGGCGAGCGCCGGCCCGGTCACCCGGGCGACGTTGAAGTACGCGGCGCTCAGCGCCGACGCGTTCGGCAGCAGCTCGGGGCCGACCATCTCGCTGACGAACGCCAGCCGGGCCGGCATCTCGACGGCGTTCACCACGCCCAGCGCCAGCGCGAACAGCTGGATGTGCCACAGCGCGACGCTGTCGGTGAGCACCAGCGCCGCGAGCCCGAGCGCCAGCGTCCCGGAGGCGAGGTTGGCGACGGTGAGCAGCAGCCGCTTGTCGTACCGGTCGGCGAGCCGGCCGCCGATCAGTGTCAGCAGCAGCGACGGGGTGAACTGCAGCGCGGTCACGACACCGAGCGCGCTCGCGGAGTCGTGGGTCAGGCCGAGTACCAGCCAGTCCTGGGCGACGACCATCATCCAGGTCCCCGCGACCGACAGGAGCTGGCCGGCGGCGAAGAGCCGGAAGTTGCGCACGGAAAGGGAACGGAGCGGGTTCACAGCGTCCAGATGACCACAGTCAGTTGACGAGCTCTATGTGGCACGTCGGGCCGGGTGCCTTCGCGAGGCGGGTATCGGCCGTGTAGAGCGGGCAGTCGAGGCTTTCGGCGAGTGCCACGTAGCAGGCGTCATAAGGCGTGACATTGCCTCGGAGCTCGAATACCCGCCGGAGTAGCGGACGGGCCGGGTAACGAGTCAGCGGCAGGGCCATCAGATCGTCGAGAGCGGCGGAGAAACGGGCTGCGTCGATGTCACCTGCCTGCCACCGGCGTCGGAGCACCGATGCCGTCTCGACGTCGGCCAGGTCTGGGACGGCGATGTCGCCGGCGCCGCGGAGGATGTCGCGGGCATGATCGCCGTCCTTGGTGTCGTCGCCGACGGCGTTGGCGAGGACTGAGGCGTCCAGGACGATCAATTTAGTGGCGCTCCGCGTCGAGATCGGCGACCGCCTGTTGGAAGCCGACTCGGCCGCCTGCCCTGGTCGTGATCCGATTGATCACCTCGTCCAGGCTGGGGATCGTTGCCAGCCGGGTGAGCTGGATCGTCAGATACTGCTGCAGCGACTGGCCCGCGTCGCGGGCTCGTTCCTGCAGCCTGTGATGGATGTCGTCAGGAAGGTCGCGAACCACGACAGTCGTCATGCATGCATAATGCATGTCCTCAGATCAACCGCGCAAGCCGTCCGTGCCGTGGAGAGGCGATGATCGCGAACGGTGGTTGCCGCCGACCCTGGGGCGGTCGCGGGCGCGGCCGCGGCAGCGGTGGGCTGTGGGCACGGTGGGTGTCCGGAGCTTTCGGATGGGGTGGCGGTCGCTTATCGTGCCGGTGAGGAGGCGTGCCGTTCGGCTCGCAGAACGCTACTCCCAGTGACGAGTGCTGGGGCTGGGGCTGTCATCATGTTTCTGGCATTTTTCGACAGGTGTCATTTCTCGGTGAGTGCCAGTAGGCCGTTTCGGACCCAGGTAGGACCAGACAGGTAGGACCAGACAGGAACGGTTCGTGGCGATCGCCGGTGTTGCCACGCCACCGGTGATCGTGCCGCTCCGGCGCCGCCCGGCACAGAGCCCAGCTCGGTCAAGGAGGAAGAACATGACAGAACGAACAGTGTTCTCACAGGGAGTGACCGCACCCCGGGCGGGCGCGTACCGTGTCGATCCGGCCCGCTCCACGGTGCGTTTCACCACGCGCGGGCTGTTCGGCCTGCTCAAGGTGGTCGGCACCCTGACCGTCCGGGAGGGCTCGATCGTCGTCGCCGACCCGCTGGAGACGTCCACCGTGCGTGCCGTGATCGACGCGACCAGCCTGGACACCGCCAACAGCACCCGGGACAAGCACCTGCGGGAGGCGGGCTTCCTGGACGTCGGGACCTACCCGGACATCACCTTCGTCTCCGAACGGTTCGTGGCGTCCGCGGGCGCCTGGGCCCTCGCCGGCACCCTGACGGTGCAGCGGGTCTCCCGTCCGGTGGAGCTGGCCATCACGGTGGCCGAGCCGGCCAACGGCGAGGTGCGCTTCCAGGCCACCGCGCGGACCGACCGGCACGCGTTCGGCGTCAGCAAGGGCAGGGGCGCGGCCGCCCGCTACCAGGCGATCGACATCGACCTCGTGGCTGTCCTGCTGTAGATGCGGCCGTGGAGGCGGCGGTAGATGCGGCGGTAGAGGCGGCCCGGCCACCGATACGCCGGCGGTGCCCGCGCCGGCGGGACCGCCGGATACCCGCCGGCCGCGGGACCCGTAGGGTGTTGCGGTGTGGCGCTGATCCTTCTGCCTGCCGTGGACGTCGCCGACGGCCGTGCCGTCCGGCTCGTCCAGGGCAGGGCCGGTTCCGAGACCTCCTACGGCGACCCCCGCGAGGCCGCGCTGGCCTGGCAGCGCGACGGCGCCGAGTGGATCCATCTCGTCGACCTCGACGCGGCCTTCGGCCGGGGCTCGAACCGTGACCTGATCGCCGAGGTGGTGCGGTCGGTCGACGTGGCCGTGGAGCTCTCCGGCGGGATCCGCGACGACGGCTCCCTGGACGCGGCGCTGGCGACCGGCGCGGCCCGGGTGAACATCGGCACGGCCGCGCTGGAGAACCCCGACTGGGTGCGCGCGGCGATCGACCGGGTCGGCGACCGGATCGCCGTCGGCCTCGACGTCCGCGGCACCACCCTGTCCGCCCGCGGCTGGACCCGCGACGGCGGCGAGCTGTTCGACGTCCTCGCCCGGCTGGACGCCGACGGCTGCGCCCGCTACGTGGTCACCGACGTCCACCGGGACGGCACCCTCACCGGGCCCAACCTCGACCTGCTGCGTACCGTCACCGCGGCCACGTCCCGGCCGGTGGTCGCCAGCGGCGGGGTGTCGGCGCTGGACGACCTGGTGGCCATCGCGGGTGTGCCGGGCGTCGAGGGCGCCATCGTCGGCAAGGCCCTGTACGCGGGGGCGTTCACCCTGCCCGAGGCGCTGGCGGCCGCCGCCGGCGGGCCCGCGCGCGTCCGGTGACCGTCGCCGTCCGGGTGATCCCGTGTCTGGACGTCGACGCCGGCCGGGTGGTCAAGGGCGTGAACTTCACCGGCCTGCGGGACGCCGGCGACCCGGTGGAGATGGCGAAGCTCTACGACGCCGAGGGCGCCGACGAGCTGACCTTCCTCGACATCACCGCGTCCAGCGGGAACCGTGAGACCACCTATGACGTGGTCCGGCGCACCGCCGAGCAGGTCTTCATCCCGCTGACGGTCGGTGGCGGCGTACGCGCGGTCGATGATGTCGACCGGTTGCTGCGCGCCGGCGCGGACAAGGTCGGCATCAACACCGCCGCGGTCGCCCGCCCGGAGCTGGTCCGCGAGTGCGCGCTGCGGTTCGGCAGCCAGTGCATCGTGCTGTCGGTGGACGCCCGCCGGACCAGGGCCGCGGGCTACCCGGGCTCCCCGGGCTCCGCTGCTTCCTCGGACCCGGCGGGCCCCGCGGGGCCCGGCACGCCCCGGTTCGAGGTGACGACCCACGGCGGCCGTACCGGCACGGGCATCGACGCGGTCGCCTGGGCGGCGCGGGCGGTGGAGCTCGGCGCCGGGGAGATCCTGCTGAACTCGATGGACGCCGACGGGACCAGGGACGGCTACGACCTGGAGATGATCGCCGCGGTGCGCGCGGCCGTGGACGTGCCCGTCATCGCCAGCGGCGGGGCGGGACGGCTGGCGGACTTCGCCCCGGCGGTTGCCGCCGGCGCCGACGCGGTGCTCGCCGCGAGCGTTTTCCACTTCGGTGACCTGCGTATCGGCGCGGTCAAGGACGCGCTGCGCGCCGCCGCGGTACCGGTCCGCTGAACGCGCCGCCCCGCCTGGGCGCGGCAGTCCTGGGCACACCGCCCCGCCGAACACACCGCCCCGCCGAACACACCGGTTCGCCGAACACACCGGTTCGCCGAACACACCGCCCCGCC